>JALRJA010000138.1 GCA_023255235.1 Flaviramulus sp. | reverse complement strand
CGGAGTAGGTAAAGAAGTTAAAGCCATAACCGAAGCTGCTATGCAAGGTGAAATTGATTTTAACGAAAGCTTTGAAAAACGCATGAAATTATTAAAGGGTTTAAGTGAAGAAGTTTTACATCAAGTAGCTGTTAATTTACCCATAACCAAAGGTGCCAGACGATTAATAGACACACTAAAAAACTATGGGTTTAAAACAGCTATTCTATCAGGCGGATTTACCTATTTTGGACAATATTTACAAAAAGAGTTAGGTATAGATTATGTTTATGCAAACCAACTAGAAATAAAAGATGGTGTGTTAACCGGCAATTATATTGGAGCTATTGTAAACGGCGAAAAAAAAGCAGAATACCTTAAAGAAATTGCCAAAAAAGAAGGTATCGATATAAGTCAAACCATAGCGGTTGGCGATGGTGCCAATGATTTACCCATGCTCAATTTAGCAGGCTTAGGAATAGCATTTCACGCAAAGTCAACCGTAAAAGATAATGCTCAAAACTCAATCTCTAGTATAGGGTTAGATGGCGTGTTGTATTTATTAGGCTATCACGATAGGCATATTGATTTATTAGAGTAACGCTTTTTTTTAAAACAAACAACATAAAATTTGTTCAGTGTTACAATAAAAACCCTTTGCTTATGTTAAGTAACATAAGTTACATTCAAACGCTTAAAAGATATTTAAATTTGGTAAAATAATTTTTTTATGAAAACCATATATATTACAAGTTTTTTTTCAATATTCTTTAGTTTTATAAGCGTTTCGCAAAATTGGTATACTAGTTTTGATGAAGCCCAAAAACAAGCTATAAGTCAAAATAAAAACATGGTTTTAGTTTTTCAAGGCTCAGACTGGTGTGCACCATGTATTAAACTAGATAAAGATGTTTGGAGTTCTCAAGAATTTCAAAATTTAGCCAATAAGCATTTTATAATGTTAAAAGCAGATTTCCCCAGAAAAAAAGCCAATAAACTATCAAAAACCCTCACAGAACAAAATGCTAAGTTAGCCGAAATGTATAATACACAAGGGTTTTTTCCTTTAGTTGTTTTACTTGATACAAAGGCAAATGTTTTAGGTAAAATGGGTTATGAAAAAATAACACCAACAGCTTATTTTAACAAACTAATAGCCTTTGAAAAATAAACACTACATAGCTTTACTACTTGTTTTTTGTGCAAGCAATTGGGGTTTTTCTCAAGAAGTGTATAAAAGAAGTATAAAATTAATGGGTAGTGGTTTTGATATTACGGTAGTAGCCAATTCGCCCAAAGAAGGCAATAACTATATAGACATAGCTATAAACGAGATTAGCAGAATAGAAAAATTAATATCATCATGGGATGCCAATTCTCAAACATCATCAATTAACAGAAACTCTGGTATAAAACCTGTAAAAGTTGATGCCGAACTTTTTCAGCTTATTGAAAGAGCTATAAAAATATCTAAACTCACAAACGGTGCTTTTGATATAAGCTATGCATCAATGGATAAAATTTGGAAATTTGATGGCTCAATGACCCAAATGCCTACAAAAGAAGAAATTCAAAAATCGGTTGAAAAAGTAGGCTATCAAAACATCATATTAGACAAAGCAAATCAAACCGTTTTTCTAAAACGGGAAGGTATGAAAATTGGTTTTGGAGCAATAGGAAAAGGCTATGCTGCAGATAAAGCAAAAGCATTGCTTCAAGAAATAGGTGTTATAGCCGGAATAATTAATGCATCAGGCGATTTGAATGCTTGGGGAAAACAGCCAGACGGTCAAGATTGGATGGTTGCCATTGTTAATCCCTTAAACAAAGAAAAAGTATTTTCTTGGCTACCTATTTACAATACCGCTGTTGTTACATCGGGTAACTATGAAAAATATGTGCTTTTTAATGGGGTTTTATATTCGCATATAATAGACCCAAGAACAGGATACCCAAGCACAGGAATTTTGAGTGTTAGTATTTTTACAGAAAATGCCGAGCTTGCCGATGCTTTAGCAACATCAATTTTTGTTATGGGTGTAGATGTTGGCTTAGATTTTATAAATCAGCTAAAAGGTGTAGAATGCATTATTATTGATAAAAACAATAAATTGCACACCTCTAAAAATATAAATTTATCACAATTTAACTAAAAATATATAGTTGTTAATACATAACAGTTAAATGTAAATAATAGCAAACCAAATGAAAAATAGCCTAATAATTCTTTGTGTATTTATTTTTTTTACATCATGTACTGTTGTAAAAGAATATGAGAAAGTAAACTTAAATGATCCAGACATGATATTGGCTAAAAAACCTTCCGATAGGTTTATAACAAACTTTCATGTTTATAGAGAATCTGCATCGGGTGCCAATGGTGGTAAATCTGGTGGTGGTTGTGGTTGTAATTAAATTTTCAAAATGAAAAAATTAGTTTTAGTTGCAGTAGCAATAATGTCAAGTTTAGGATTTGCACAGCAAAACACTACTGAGTATAAAAAACGTGTTTTAGAAACAGCAGAAGTTGATTTTTTGTCTAGCTATTACACACAGGAAGGTGATAATGCTTCTGTAACAGGCGGAATTGGTACCGAAAAATTAACCGATGTAACACCCACTATTGTTATTACCATGCCTTTAAATGCAGATGATGTTTTAACTGTAGATTTGGGCATTTCTGCTTACACATCGGCTTCATCAAGTAATTTAAACCCTTTTGATGGTTCTTCGGGTGCTTCAAACGGTGGTTATGATGATGACGATGATGATGACGATGATTTTGATAATAAACCCACAAACTCCAAACGTGTAAGAAACCCAATAGGAAGCCCATGGGTAGCTTCATCTGGAGCATCATCGCAAGATGTTTGGACAAGCGTAAATGCATCTTATGCTCACAGCTCAAATGATAGAAACAAAGTATGGAATGCTACAATATCGTTTGCAGCTGAATATGATTATACATCTGTTGGTTTTGGTGGAGGCTTTTTGAAATTATCTAATGATAAAAACACAGAGCTTTCTGTGAATGCAAAAGTGTTTTTAGACACATGGAATCCAGAATACCCAACCGAATTAGATTCTTATTTTGAAGCTAATGGTAATTTAAACAATGGCTTTTTTAATGGTGTTGACATACTCAATCAAAATGGTACTGTTATTGATAAAAATGCCGCTACTGGCTCAGTATGGTTGCCAAAATCGGCCACTTTAGGATTAATTAATAATAAAGCTAGAAATTCATATTCAATTTCTTTTAGTTTATCTCAAATATTAAATAAAAACGCTCAATTTTCGTTGTTTTTTGATTTGGTTCAGCAAAGTGGTTGGCTTGCAAACCCCATGCAACGGGTGTATTTTAATGATGTTGATAATTTTTATATTGGTAATCCTGCAAGTATTCAAAGTTATATTTCAAAATCTAATAATGATGTCTTTCAATTAGCCGATGATATTGAACGCCTACCTAATTCTAGATTTAAAATCCCTATTGGAATCAGATTCAATCAATATCTCAATGAAATGCTAACTCTTAGAACATATTATAGGTATTATTTTGATGATTGGGGAATTAATTCGCACACCATTGAACTTGAATTACCCATTAAGGTATCTCAAAAATTTACCCTATATCCAAGCTATCGGTATTACAATCAAACACAAGCCAATTATTTTGCTCCCTATGAGCAAAACCTCTCAACCAGTATGTTTTATACATCAGATTATGACTTATCTAAATTTGATGCAACGCAATATGGATTTGGTATTTCTTATACCGATATCTTTACCAAAGCCCACCTTTGGAAGCTTGGTTTAAAAAATATTAACATTAATTATAATAACTACAAGCGTAATTCTGGATTACAAGCAACGATTGTTTCGGCTAGTTTTAAATTTTTAATGGATTAGTTTTTTATTGCTTTTATATACAGTAAAGTTTTTATTCTTTCTAAGAAAAGTATTATTTTGGCATGATTATTACTATTGTTTTTAAGTAAAACTTCTAACTAAATACTTTATGCGATATTTATACTTGATTGTTTTTTTGCTTCTTGTTAGCCTAACAGCTAAGACGCAAGAAAACAACCCACTTCAAACACCCAACCGGGAAACTCAACAAAAATGGGTAGATAGTATATATAGCACACTGACTTTAGCTGAAAAAGTTGGACAGTTATACATGATTCAAGTTATGTCTAATCAAGATAAAACCACTAAAAACAACATTATAAAATTAATTAGAGACCATCATATAGGCGGTATTATTTATTCAAATGGCGGTCCTGTAAAACAAGCTAAATTAAATAATGAGTTACAAGCCTTATCAAAAATTCCTATGCTAATTGGTATGGATGCCGAATGGGGTTTAAACATGCGATTAGATTCTACATACGCTTTTCCTTGGAATATGACTTTAGGTGCTATAAAAGATAACAAGTTAATAGAGCAAACTGGCAAACATATTGGTGAACATTGCAAGCGGCTTGGCGTTCATTTTAATTTTGCACCAGTAGTAGACATCAATATAAACCCCAAAAACCCAATTATTGGAAATAGGTCGTTTGGAGAAGATAGAAATAATGTTACCGAAAAAGCTTTGGCTTTTATGAAAGGTATGCAAAGCACCGGAGTTTTAGCAAGTGCCAAACACTTTCCAGGACATGGTGATACAGACCAAGATTCGCATACAACATTACCATCTATAAGTTTTAGTAAAAAGCGAATAGATTCTATTGAATTGTACCCTTACAAAAAAGTGATAGAAAAAGGGCTTTCAAGTGTTATGGTAGCTCATTTAAACGTGCCAAGTTTAGATGCCACAGGCAACCCGTCTTCGTTATCAAAACGTATTATTACAGATATTTTAAAAGAAAAATTAGGTTTTCAAGGACTTATTTTTACCGATGCATTAACCATGAAAGGTGTTGCAAATTTTAGTGAAACAGGTGCTATTGACCTAGCGGCTTTTATGGCAGGAAACGATGTGATGTTAATGTCTGCAAATGTTGGTATAGGTATTTCTAAAATAGTTGAGGCTTATAAAAGAGGCGTTATTTCTGAAGAACGTTTAGCACATTCTGTTAAAAAAATACTTCAAGCAAAATATAAAGTGGGATTACACCACTATAAACCTATTGGTTTGACTAATTTACTAAATGATTTAAACAGAATAAAGGATGATGTTTTATATGAAGAACTTATTGAGAATGCTATAACTGTTGTACAAAACAAAAGAGATTTAGTTCCTTTAAGACAATTAGAAATAAAAAATATAGCTTATGTTAACTTAGGTGATGACTCAGGTGATTATTTTTTTAATGAACTTAAAAAGTACAGTAAAGTACATAAAATAGCAGCAAGCAATTTTGAAAGTTTAAAAAATAATCTTCAGCCGTATAATACGGTTATTATTGGTTTGCACCGCTCTAATAGTAACCCTTGGAAAGCTTATAAATTCACAAAAAATGAACTAGATTGGATAGAAGAAATTGCCAAAACACACACAGTTATTTTAGATGTTTTTGTAAAACTCTATGCTTTAACAGATTTAAAAAGTATTGCAAATATTGAAAGTATAATTGTGAGTTACCAAAACAGTAGGATAGCACAAGAAAAATCGGCACAACTTATTTTTGGTGCAATAGGAGCAAAAGGAATGTTGCCAGTTTCAGTAGGAAATTATTTTTCATTAGGGCATGGCATACCAACATTTTCAATAAAACGTTTGGGTTATACACTTCCTGAACGCGTTGGAGTAAATTCAGAAAAATTAAAAAAAATTGATTCTGTAGCTCAATATGCTATTACTAATAAAATGACACCGGGTATTCAGCTTTTAATAGCCAAAGAAGGAAAAGTTTTTTACAATAAAAACTTTGGAAAACACACTTACGATGGAAAAAATAAAGTCGATTTTGAGGATATATATGATGTAGCATCTTTAACAAAAATACTAGCAACATTGCCACTTTTAATGGAGTTAGAAGAACAAAATATGGTTTCTTTAGACACAAAACTATCAGAAATACTACCTGAATATAAAAATTCTAACAAAAAAGATATTACGCTAAAGAGTATGCTGTCACATTACGCCAAATTAAAACCTTGGAATCCGTTCTATTACCAAACACTAGATACGGTTACTAAACGCCCTAGTTCTAAATATTACAGAACCCAAAAGAGCAGCAAATTTAATATTGAAGTAGCTAAAAATTTGTACTTACGTTCAGATTATAAAGATTCTATACCCCAAATGATACAAGACTCAGAATTGTTAGAAACATTAAGATATCGTTACAGTGATTTTCCGTACTATATTTTAAAGAAATATATAGAAACATATTACAACAAAACCTTAGAAGAATTGGTGCAAGATCATTTTTACCAATCAATAGGAGCAAATTATACCATGTATAACCCATATCATAAAATTAGTAGTAAAAAAATTATTCCAACAGAAGTTGATGATTACTATCGCTATCAAGAAATACATGGTTATGTGCATGATATGGGAGCTGCCATGCAAAATGGTATTGGTGGTCATGCAGGTATATTTAGCAATGCTAATGATGTTGCCAAAATCATGCAAATGTATTTACAAAAAGGATTTTATGGTGGCAAACGCTATTTAAAACCAGAAACTATAGATAAATTTAATACCTGCTATTTTTGCGATAATAACAACAGGCGTGGTATTGGGTTTGATAAACCACAACTAGAAGAACAAGGTCCAACTTGCGGGTGTATATCTATGACAAGCTTTGGGCATTCAGGTTTTACAGGAACCTATGCATGGGCAGACCCAGAAAAAGAAATTGTTTATGTGTTTTTAGCTAACAGAACCTACCCAAATGCTGGTAAAAACATGTTATTAAGAGAAAACATTAGAACCGAAATTCAACGCCTAATTTATGAGGCTTTAGATTAATGTTATTTAAAACCTCAGAATTAAGAAAATGATTGCAACTATACAAATAGATTATATTTGCTAGTAGATAAAAAACAAAATTATAAAACATGAAAATAGGAATTGTTTGTTACCCAACATTTGGAGGTAGTGGTGTTGTTGCTACAGAACTTGGATTAGAACTTTCTAAACGAGGGCATGAAATTCATTTTATTACTTACAGTCAGCCTGTAAGATTAGAATTATTGGGTAACAATGTACATTATCATGAAGTAAACGTTCCAGAATACCCGCTATTTCATTATCAACCTTATGAGTTGGCACTATCAAGTAAATTGGTTGATATGGTAAAGCTACATAAAATAGAAATACTACATGTTCATTATGCTATACCTCATGCCTATGCAGCCTACATGGCTAAAAAAATGTTGCAAGAAGAAGGCATCTATTTGCCAATAGTAACAACATTACACGGTACCGATATAACTCTGGTTGGTAGTCATCCGTTTTATAAATCTGCTGTAACATTTAGTATTAATAAATCTGATGCGGTAACAGCAGTATCACAAAGTTTAAAAGACGATACATTGCGTTTATTTGATATAAAAAAAGATATTCATGTGGTATCTAATTTTAT
>JALRJA010000070.1 GCA_023255235.1 Flaviramulus sp. | reverse complement strand
GAGGGTGTTAATCTATACATGGATTTAGATGTGGTAATAAAAGATAATATAGATGACTTTGCCACATTTGGTGATGAAGATAGTTTCTGTGTAATGAGAGATTTCGGTCAACCACATATGTGGTACAATTCTAGTATTTTTAGATTTAATAGTATAAACGCCACCAAGTTTATATGGGAACCATTTTTAGTAAGATAATAGACACACACTCGTTAGAAGATTTAAATAATATTCCCAAGGGGTTTAACAATAATATTATTTGGAATATTGCTCATATTATAGTTTCAGAACAACTATTGGTTTACAAATTATCGGGTTTAAAACCTTTAGTTTCAGATGACATTATAAACACATATAGAAAAGATACAAAACCTAGCACTGCTGTTACTCAAGATGAAATAAACCAAATAAAAGAATTACTATTCACTACCATTTCCAAAACAAATGAAGATTATCAAAAAGGTGTTTTTAAAGCCTTTAATTCTTATACTGTTTCTACAACCGGAAATACATTAAATAATGTAGAAGAAGCCTTGCAATTTGCAGTTATTCATGAAGCATTACATTACGGCTATATTTTGGCTCTTTTAAAAGCAATTAAAAACTAAATACCGCTTTCTTAATTACTAAATTTAAACTATTGTATGCTAACATATTGATAATCTGATTATTACACCTTATGTGTAAATTAGCTTCGAGGTTTAAATTTTTTTTTGCGAATTATTAAAAAAAATAGACTTTTTTTTAAAGATAACGTATATTTGTGCTCATAAATTATGTATTTGTTAAAATAGTAATTTTTATCTGTATGAAATGAGCCTTAATAAGAAGTTGATACCACCAGAAATGAATTGGCTAATTACACCTAAGAGATAAAAAATAATAAAATTTATATAGATGAAAAATAACATTGAAGCGTTTTTAGACCTTGTTAAAGAACGAAATGGTCATGAACCAGAATTTTTACAAGCCGTTGAAGAAGTTGCGGAAACAGTAATTCCTTACATTATTCAACACGACATTTACTATGGAAAAAACATTTTATTACGAATGGTTGAACCAGAACGATTATTGTCTTTTAGAGTTTGTTGGGTAGATGACAAAGGTGAAATTCAAGTTAATAGAGGCTATAGAGTACAAATGAACTCTGCCATAGGACCTTATAAAGGTGGTTTGCGATTTCATCCAACTGTAAACGCAAGCATTTTAAAGTTTTTAGCTTTTGAGCAAGTCTTTAAAAATAGCCTTACTACACTACCAATGGGTGGTGGTAAAGGCGGTAGCGATTTTGATCCAAAAGGTAAAAGCGATAATGAAATAATGAGGTTTTGCCATGCTTTTATGACCGAACTTTTTAGACATATTGGACCTAATACAGATGTACCTGCCGGAGATATAGGCGTAGGTGCACGAGAAATTGGGTTTCTTTTTGGAATGTATAAAAAACTAAATAATGAGTTTACAGGTGTGTTAACAGGTAAAGGATTATCTTGGGGAGGCTCTTTAATTAGACCCGAAGCAACAGGCTATGGAACCGTTTACTTTGCCCAAAAAATGCTAGAAACTAGAAACGATACTATAAAAGGTAAACATGTTGTGGTTTCAGGTTCTGGAAATGTAGCACAATATGCTGCCGAAAAAGTTTTACAACTAGGTGGAAAAGTTTTAACACTTTCAGATTCTTCAGGGTATATTTACGATGAAGACGGAATTAATGAAGAAAAATTGAAATTTGTAATGGACTTAAAAAACCTTAAAAGAGGTAGAATAAGTGAATACATAAAATCATATCCTAAAGCAAAATTTATTGAAGGAAAAACACCTTGGGAAATTTCATGCGATATAGCATTGCCTTGTGCCACACAAAATGAATTACATGAAAATGATGCCAATTTACTTTTAAAAAACGGATGTATTTGCGTTAGCGAAGGTGCCAATATGCCCTCTACAAAACAAGCTATTTCGGCTTTTCACAAAGCTAAAATATTATTTGCACCCGGAAAAGCGTCAAATGCTGGTGGCGTGGCAACTTCTGGTTTAGAAATGACTCAAAACTCGCTAAGATATAAATGGACACGAGAAGAAGTAGATAATAAACTTAAAGATATAATGACCGATATACATCAATCTTGTATTCAATACGGACAAGAAGAAGATGGTTATATTGATTACGTTAAAGGTGCCAACATAGCCGGTTTTGTTAAAGTAGCCGATGCCATG
Source organism: Flaviramulus sp. (assembly GCA_023255235.1). Lineage (GTDB taxonomy): Bacteria > Bacteroidota > Bacteroidia > Flavobacteriales > Flavobacteriaceae > JALRJA01. Next base: position 2,223 of record JALRJA010000070.1, on the reverse strand, counting down.
CTAGCTCAAGGTATTGTGTAAACTATAAATGAACAACTTCATTAAAAGCTTTCTTTGTTTAAAAGAAAGCTTTTTTGTTTAAATAATTTCATGTATAAATCGTTTGATATAAATATATTTGAAAACATTTTTAAAAACTATGAACATAAAAAGCCTATTAATTATAACTTGTTTGCTACCGGTTTTTGTATTTAGCCAAGATTTTTCAGCACTTTGGGAAGGTCATTTTTCATATAATAACATCAAAGACGTCTCTAAAGGAAACAACAAAATTTATGCAGCTTCTGATAATGCCATATTTAGCCTAAACACACAAACCAATGAATTAAATACCATCACAACAATAAATGGGCTATCGGGCGAAACTATTTCTACCATTTATTATAGCGAAATATATGAATTATTACTAATTGGATATGAAAATGGATTAATTGAAATTGCTTTTGATAACGATGACAATATTCTAACATTTGTTGATATTTTAGACAAACAAGTCATACCACCAAATGATAAAAAAATTAATCATTTTAAAAAATTTGATTTAAAAAAAATTATTAAAAAAAAAATATCTATTGAAAAAAATAATTTTAACAAAAAAATTTTTAATAAAAAGGACATAACTAAAATAAAAAATGAAAAATACGATGTTATAATTAGGGCTTGTACCGATATACTAAGTGGAGATATTCTTAAATTATCAACTTTTGGAATCATATCCTTTCATCATGGAGATAATAAAAAATTTAGAGGCTCACCTGCTGGTTTTTGGGAGGTTTTTTTTAAAAGCCCAAGTACAGGTTTTGTCATTCAAAAAATAGATAAAAACATAGATGCTGGAAATATTATTGAAAGAGGATTTTTTGCAACAAAAAGTTTTTTTCTTTTAAACCAAGCAGAACTTTACAATAAAAGCCTGTTTTACTTCAAAAATGTTTTATTAAAAATACATAAAAACAGAAAATTAAAATTTTTTGAGAAATCTAAATTAGGCAAAGTATATGAGACCCCAAAAATTTTTAATCAATTAATTTATTTTGCTAAAACCATAAAAGTATTATTTAAAAAAAAATTTTCTAAAAAAAAATATTTTAAATTGGCTTTATTTGACAAGATGAATTTAAAAAAGCCAATGATAATTGAAAATACTATCAATAAGAACTTTTTAGCTGACCCTTTTTTGGTTAAGAGAAATGGTGAGCTCTTTTGTTTTGCGGAAGAGTTTGATGGCAAAAAAAAGCAAGGTAAAATTGTTTGTTTCAAATTAAGTGAAAATAAATTTGATAATAAAAAAATAATTTTAAGAGAAAATTTTCATTTATCGTTTCCATATATATTTGAATATCAAAATAAACTTTTCATGTGTCCTGATACCTCTGAAATTTCTGTGATAAGGCTATATGTGTGCATTAATTTTCCTTACAAATGGAAATTTTACAAAACAATATTTAAAAATATTAAAGCTGTTGACACAATGATTTTCAAGAAACAAGGTATTTGGTGGATGATAACTAATATTGATCGATCATCATCTGGCGACTTTAATCATGATCTATCAGTTTATTATTCTAATAATGGACCTCTAACTAATAGGTGGCATGAGCATTCTAAAAACCCTATAAAAAATAATTCAGAAGGATCCAGAAATGCAGGTTTAATAATTAATAAAAATAAAATTATAAGGGTTTCTCAAAATCATGGCTTCGATAATTATGGTGAAAGTATTAATTTTAATGATGTTATCTCAATTAATAAAAACCGCTATAAAGAAAAAAAAGTTAATAGTAATCTATTAAATAATATTAGAAATTCTCTAAAATCAAAAGACATTCATCACATATCTTGTACAAATGATAAAGTCATTGTTGACTTTAAATAAATTATTTTTTTAAGATTTCAGCTTGAGCTGCTGCAAGTCTTGCAATTGGAACTCTGTATGGAGAACATGAAACATAATTTAACCCAACTCTAGAACAAAAAGCTATACTTTTAGGATCACCTCCGTGCTCACCACATATACCTAACTTGATTTTTTTATTTTGTTTCTTGCCTTTTAAGACTGCAATTTCAATTAAATCCCCGACTCCCTTTGGTATACTTAGACAGATTGAAGGTAGAGAAACTTATGAGGATGCTCTGCATCAACAAATCAAGGCTTCCCAAGCTAACGGTTCAGGAAATTTACAGGAATTGCTGACGGGTAAAAATTCATGGGTGGTTGAATAA
>JALRJA010000401.1 GCA_023255235.1 Flaviramulus sp. | reverse complement strand
ATTCTGAATTCGTAATTCTATTTACGTTTTTTTATTTAACTGCGTTAGGGATAGTAGCGGCATCCTTTTGTTTTTTTATGCTTAAAAAAATAAAAGATATAGCGAATAGCCCGACCCTTGGGTAACGCCATTATTATTATTGAATTTTTTGTGATTTGTTTTCTTTGAATGGTTTATATGATACTGATTTTCTTTGTGAGATTTTTTTCTTGAGATTGAATGTTGAGTATGTAAATGCCTTTTTGTAGGTTTAGTTTTAATGGTGTTTTTCCTATTGTTTTAAGGGTTTTGAGGGTTTTGCCTTCTATGGAAAAGATGGTGATTGTGGCTTGTTTTTTGAGCCCTTTTATGTGTATTTCACCTTGTGAAGGGTTTGGGTATAATTGTATTTTTAATTGATTGTTTTCTTGTATGGCTAGGGTTTGAATCCATGTTTGCCCTACTCTATTACCCCAAATATATTCAACTAACTCTGGTTGATCTATTAATGGGTTTCTGTTAAATTGCCATGTATAAACTATATTATTTCTTTTCATTTCAAAATCATCTGGCGGGTCGTTTCTGTGCCAATTTAAAAGGGTTACCAAGTCGCCCATTTGTCCTGTAGTGTTTGGGTAGCCGTTAACAATTTGCAAGCCATTATACCTTAGTTCCATGTATAAAACGCTTCTGGCTACGTCTCCATAAAAGCTGCCTGCTGTGTTTGTTGGTCCTGTATATTGCCCGTAATGTTGGTTGTTTCTTGAACTGTTTTCAGGACCGTCTGCTGCTCTTAGGGCATGGGCATCAGAGTTTCCGTGTCTTAATGAGTCTGCTGATGTTTCCCAAAAAACGTCTTTGCCGTTTGCATAGTCATCTTCTCTAATATTGTTGTATCCGGCTAGTGAGCGTGGGAATGTGTGTTCTCTATTCCATTTTCCGGTACTGTTTGAGGTGGTTTGATAATCTATTTTAGATCTACCTTGTTCTGTGTATAATAACCAAACTTGGTTGCTATTGGCTGGGTTTTGGTCGGCTTCTTTTAAAATAGTAATAGCATCGGCATATGTTTGGGCTCTTACAACTGCTGGGTTGGCTATAATATTTTGTATTGCTTGTTTTAAGCTAGCACCTGATAAGCCATCAAGACTATCATAATAGTTGTTTGGTTGTGTGCTGGTAACGTTTCCAAAAGTGGGATTTAAAGGTGTTCCAAAATTGGCAACTTGGTAGTCGTTGTCAACTACTCTTATTTGTAAATTACTGTTTAGTATAAGGTATTCTTGGGGTAAATTTAGATAGCTAATTTTTAAAACCTCATCGCCTTCATCTAGTATATCATCTGTGATTGTTATAGTGGTGCTAGTGGTATTTTGTCCTACAGGAATTGTTAATGAGGTGTTTCCTGTAAAATCTGAATTGGTGAAAGTATCTAAGTTTAAGCTAATGGTAAAGTTTAGAGTAGTTGTTACATTTTGCTCTGTGGTAAAAGTAATATTAAAGGTATCGCCTTCGTTAAATTGATTTTGAGCTACTGAAATGGCAATTCCGTTTAGTGCTATACCGGTGCCATCATTTAATTGTCTAGGGGTTGGTGTGCCTACAGAATAAGTGCCATCGTTATTTCTTTGAATAGAGTTGGTATTATTACCTGAACCTTCATTTATTATTTGAATTGCCGAATTAAACTCTGAAAATATAGAAACCAATCCTAGCCCATCGCTATCATTGGTTTGATATAATAAAACATCTATAAGTGTGTCATCTACATAGGCTGTGGTAGTTTGAATTTCAAAATCTAAATCGTTAGCTTGGTAAATGGCTACAGCATCTGCTCCATTTTGTATAATGTTTTCGGGTATTATTAATTGTGGTAATGGGTTAACACTGCTACTTCCAACTAAAAGTAAACCATTAACATCGGTTACATACCCATCTAAATCTATGGTGTAATAACTGGTATTCATACCGTTTGATGAGCCGTTAAAAAAAACCAGAACGTAGCCGTCTAATGATAAATAAGGTGTTTGAGATTTTAACTCTACAAATTCTAAATTATCAATTCCTGGTGTATCACAATCTATTTCGTTTATGACTATTTGTGATATGGCTAACTGATTTATTAGAAATAAAACTATTAGAAAAATATTTTGTTTCATTTTCTTAAATTTAATTATGGTTGATTGGAGCTGCAGTATTGTAATAATGACTGTATTTGATAAGGATCAAAAAAAAAATTGCATCATCTGCTAGAAAACATTTTTACAAATGTACGTTTGAAAATGGAAACATAATAAAAATAATGCAGATTTAAATATTTGAACCTTATAAAATGAGTTGTTAGATAGTGTTATGAGAGCCTTTTTGAAAACGTTTTACTATTTTTGTTGATTATAAATTAGTTCATGTGAAAAAACACGTTTTTAAGTTTATAGCAAAAGTTAATAAATTGGTTTTACCTAGCTACTCTAAACAGGGTTTAGATTTAACCAAAGCCAACAAACTACAACTCATGGTTTTTGGCTGGAAATGGTTTGTAACCAAAAATGCTTTAGATTAAAAAAGCTTTCAACTCTAACTGATATTAGAATTTGAAAGCTTTTTAAAGTTAAAATGGTTGTTTCTGTTATTTTTTCACAATTTTAATATACGCTTTCTCTTGTGATGTGGTGTTTGTAGCTACAAAGTAAATACCGCTTGTTAGGTTTGATACATCAAATGAATGATTTTTATCAAAGCTATTTTTAAATGTTTTTACTAATTTACCTGTAATATTATAAATTTCCATCCCTTCTATACTTTTATTAAGTTTAAAAGTATTTTCTACAGGGTTAGGATAAACACGTAAGCCACTAGTAGCTTCAACTGTATGGGTATTTAAAGTTACGGCATAAACATACTCTGTAGTTGGTTTTACGTAAATATTAGCGTTTGCAGAACCATTCCAGTCATTTTCAAGATAAACAGAGTATCCTGTAATATTTGAATTGTTTAATGTTACAGTAAAGGTTTCGGTAGCATTAAGTGTAACTTCCATTGTGGTGGCAGTAACAAGTTTAAATTTAAATTCAATATCTTGTCTTGTAGTAGAGCCTCCATAATTGGCAGACGTGTTAGTAGTACCTCCATTAGAGACAACTTCCCAATTAGTAGCAAAAGCTCCCGAACCGCCATCTAGATTAACCTGTACGGCATAGTTATTAATTCTATCTGCCCAAGTTGCAGTAGCTGTCGGACTAGAAAGTAATGCTATTCCTATAACACCCCAAGCTCGAGTTGCAGATAATGTTATGGTAAAGCTATCATCTATTGCCATGGTTGATTGGGTTCCAGTTGTAGTTGCGTCGACTGTAAAATTTCTCCAAACTACAGCATGTTTAGGGTCGGTGGCACCATTTGCCCACAGACCTATTTGATCTGTGCCTTCATCAAAACTGTTTCCATTAGAACTAAATGAAGCGTTGTAATTTGCTACCCTTTGTGGGTATGTTACGGTAGTTTGTGCATTGACAAAAATACTTGCCAAAAAAACAAAAATAAAATAAAGGTGTTTCATAATTAATTAAAGATTTAGTTAATAAATAATTGTTTTGGGGTGGTAAGTTGGTTGTTATTTAGTTTTACTATATATATCCCTTTTGAAAGGTTTGAAACGTTAAATTGATATTGTGCTTTAAAGCTTCCTTCAAATTTTTTAACCAGTTTTCCTGTTATATCAAATACAGAAACAGATTCGGTTGGTATGTTTACAGAGAAATAATTACTTGTAGGATTAGGAAATAGTTTAAAACTATTTTTTGTAAGCCATTCTTGATTAGATAATGTGGAGGCTTGGTTGCCATAAATTTTAAATTCACCTGGTGCAAGATTTACTGCTGTTGTATTACCGTTTATTGTGGCAGGAGTTGTAGATTCATCCATTAAATCATACCATGTACCTCCATAAGGGAAATTGGGGTTTATATTGGCGTTTGTTAATCCAAAATTTGCAATAACAATTACATTTTTAAGTTCAGACCCTGAGGTGTTTTCATTACCAGTAAAAATGCTAATTCTTGGTGTTAAATTTCCAGAATTAATAATGTAATCGCCTTCAAATACAGGCTCATTAATCTTTAAATCATTAATTCTAGACCATGCCGTGTAAATAGGGTTGCGGTTTGTAGTATTCAGCCAATTATTTGTCCATTGAGGTTGTGGTTTAGTATCTAATTTACAATCTCCAGATGGTGTGCCACCATCACCTCCAGGAGGTGTGCTATCTGGCAAATTTAATGACCCATTGGTGCAAGTAAAAATAGAGTTTTCCATACCTAATTCTCCAAAATGCCATATCATTTTTGGTCCTGGTATAGTTAATGTTACAGCACCCAATGCTGACATTCTAGATAATGCTGTATTTAAGTCTTTAGTATTGTAGGTTCCATTGCTATTGCCAAAACGCTGGTTTCTTTCCATAATTCTTTCTTCATCATGGCTTTCGGCATATCCTATAACACGTTTGCCACTAAATCCTGCGTGAGCTTTGTGCCCCATTCTGTCAAAATTAGAATCATTAGCATATCCCATAGCGAGTTGGCTGTATTGGTTTGTCATTTTGCCCCACATCATAACGCCTTTAGGTATGGCATCTCCAATTCTATAATTAGCCCATTCTTTTTCTTCGTTATCACTTCCTAAATGTTCAAATATGGCATAATGTGTTTCGTCTAAACTCCAAGAATAATCTGCATATTCTTTTAATATACTTACTCTATCT
>JALRJA010000388.1 GCA_023255235.1 Flaviramulus sp. | reverse complement strand
AATTAATTGACCAGATGCCACTAGTAATTCATCGGTTAATGGGTTGTAAACATCGTTTAATGATACACGACCTACAATTCTTTCTTCTAAAGTTTCAACAACTTCGTCGTTTTTCTTTAAAGCTTCAACTTCAACACCTCTTAAAGTACCACAATCTTCAGAATTAATGATAACATCTTGAGAAACATCAACTAAACGACGAGTTAGGTAACCGGCATCGGCAGTTTTTAAAGCGGTATCGGCAAGACCTTTACGTGCTCCGTGAGTTGAAATAAAGTATTCTAAAATAGAAAGACCTTCTTTAAAGTTAGACAGAATAGGGTTTTCAATAATTTCACCACCACCTGCGTTAGATTTTTTTGGTTTAGCCATTAAACCACGCATACCTGTAAGCTGGCGAATTTGTTCTTTAGAACCACGAGCTCCAGAATCAAGCATCATAAATACCGAATTAAAGCCTTGTTGGTCTTCACGAATACGTTTCATTGATAACTCAGTCAATTCGGCGTTTGTAGAAGTCCATATATCAATAACTTGGTTATAACGCTCATTATTTGTTATAAGCCCCATATTATAGTTTCCGGTAATACCATCTACAAGTGAGTTGGCTTTATCAATCATACCTTGTTTTTCTGGTGGTATAATAATATCACCTAAACTAAATGATAAACCACCTTGGAATGCAAATTTAAAACCTAGGGTTCTAATAGCATCTAAGAAATCAGCTGTTTCTGGAACAGAGGTTACTTTAAGGATATTACCAATTATATCTCGTAACGATTTTTTTGTTAATACTTGGTTAATATATCCGGCTGCTTCTGGTACATGTTGATTAAATAACACACGACCAACAGTTGTTTGAATAAGTTGTTGTGTTAAAACACCGTCTTCATTAATATCATAGGTTCTTACCCTTATAGATGCATTTAAGTCAACTTTTTTCTCATTAAAAGCAATTTCAACTTCTTCTGGAGAATAGAATGTTAAACCTTCTCCTTTAACTACTGCTTCAGGAGTAGATTGACGCTCTTTGGTCATGTAATACAGACCAAGTACCATATCTTGTGACGGTACAGTTACTGGCGAACCATTAGCAGGGTTTAAAATATTATGAGATGCCAACATTAATAATTGGCATTCTAAAATTGCTTCAGGACCTAATGGTAAATGTACAGCCATTTGGTCACCATCAAAATCGGCATTAAAAGCGGTACATACTAAGGGGTGTAACTGTATTGCTTTTCCTTCTATTAATTTTGGTTGAAAAGCTTGTATTCCTAGTCTGTGTAGAGTAGGAGCACGGTTAAGTAAAACAGGGTGTCCTTTAAGAACATTTTCTAAGATATCCCATACTACAGGCTCTCTTTTATCAATAATTTTCTTAGCAGATTTTACTGTTTTAACAATACCTCTTTCAATTAGTTTTCTAATTACAAAAGGTTTATATAATTCGGCAGCCATATTTTTTGGCAAACCACATTCAAATAGTTTTAATTCAGGACCAACAACAATTACAGAACGAGCCGAATAGTCAACACGTTTTCCTAATAGGTTTTGACGAAAACGACCTTGCTTTCCTTTTAAAGAATCTGATAAGGATTTTAAAGGTCTGTTTGAATCTGTTTTTACTGCTGATGATTTACGAGTGTTATCAAACAACGAATCTACCGATTCTTGTAACATACGTTTTTCATTTCGTAAAATTACTTCAGGTGCTTTTATTTCAACCAATCTTTTAAGACGGTTGTTTCTAATAATCACACGACGGTATAAATCATTTAAATCTGAAGTGGCAAAACGACCGCCATCTAAAGGTACTAATGGGCGTAATTCTGGTGGAATGATAGGAATTACTTTCATAATCATCCACTCGGGTTTGTTTTCTCTATTGTGATTTGATTCACGTAAAGATTCAACAACTTGTAAACGCTTTAAAGCTTCAGTTTTACGTTGTTTAGAAGTTTCGGTGTTGGCTTTATGACGCAACTCATACGATAATGTTTCTAAATCTATTCTTGCCAATAACTCAATTAAACATTCAGCTCCCATTTTGGCTAAAAACTTATTAGGGTCTGTATCGTCTAAATATTGATTATCTTGAGGAAGTGTGTCTAAAATATTAAGGTATTCTTCTTCTGTAAGGAAGTCTAATTTTTGTAGTGGTTCGCCTTCTTCATTTTTAGCATTACCTGGTTGAATAACCACATAGCGTTCGTAGTAGATAATCATATCTAATTTCTTAGAAGGTAAGCCTAGTAAGTACCCAATTTTGTTTGGTAACGAACGGAAATACCAAATATGAGCTACAGGAACAACCAAATTAATGTGTCCTACTCTGTCACGACGTACTTTTTTCTCGGTTACTTCAACACCACAACGATCACAAACGATACCTTTGTAGCGTATTCTTTTATATTTACCACAAGCACATTCATAGTCTTTTACAGGACCAAAAATACGCTCGCAAAACAAACCATCTCTTTCAGGTTTGTG
>JALRJA010000435.1 GCA_023255235.1 Flaviramulus sp. | reverse complement strand
AATAAGCAACTGATTTGTTCCAAACAAAAACACCTTCTTTTTTATAAACATCTTTAAGGAAATCTATCTTAATTTTTGGCGGTGCTATATAATATTGTAGCCATTTAAACCCGTGTGTTTTTAAAGTAATATGAAGTTTTTCTGAATGATTTAAAATACTATTTTTTTGTGGAATATTAATTTTTTCAATATCAAAAGCTACTGTGTTTGTATATTCTTTTGATAATTTGGTAACTATTAAAATAATAAAAGCAAACAATAAAAATAAAAAGAAAACATTTATTTTTCTGTTTTTTATAGAAGTTACTATTTCAGATTTTAGGTTTTTTATCATTTTGATTTGAAAAATAACTGCGGAAAATACTTTTCTGGTTCTTTACCTAATAAAGCTGTAACAAAAGTTGATTTTATAAACCCATAGCCATATCCAAAAAACTGTACTGTTACAACTGGTATGGAAAGTATGGCTACTACTATGTTTTTTGTTGACAATAATGCCATTATAAATACTGCTGTAAAGTATAAAATAAAAGCTAATAAAAGCCATTTAAAGTTGATAAAATACAGTATTACAGATGCTATAAATGCCAAACAAAAAAGGGTTGGGTAGTAATATGTTATTTTTTTGGTAGTTGGGTGCCATTTGTTTAAAATAGGGCGAACTAAACCAAATTTATATACTTGCTTGTAAAATGTTGATAGTGAAATGCGGCGTTTATGATATACAAAAGCTTCTGGAATTAACTTTGTTTTAAAGCCTAAATTCCATAGTCTAATAGATAAATCTGGGTCTTCTCCTGGGTGAATTTTACCAAAACCTTTTGATGCTTGAAATGCTTTTTTTGAGATACCCATATTAAAACTTCTGGGTTGAAATTTGTTTATACTGTTTTTATTTCCGCGAATGCCTCCGGTTGTTATTAGCGAGGTCATTGTAAAGTTTATTGCTTTTTGTAGATTGGTAAATGTGGGGTGTGCTGTGTCTGGTCCGCCAAAACAATCTACATAATCTTGTTGTAAACTTGTGTTAACTTGTGTTAGGTAGTTTTTTGGTAAAATACAGTCGCTATCTAAAATTATAAAGTAGTTGCCTTTTGCGTGTTTCATTCCAAAGTTTCTTGAGTCTCCTGGTCCTGAGTTTGCTTTGTAGAAATAGCTTATTTCTAAGTTGTTTTTAAAATTGTTTACTATTGTTTTTGATGTTTTTGTTGAACCGTCTTCTATTATTACTATTTGAAAAGGTATTGTTGTTTCTAATTCTTTGAAGCTTTGTAATAGTTCTTGTATTTCGTCTGGGCGATTATATACAGGTATTATGAATGAATATTGTAATTGCATTTATTTTTGTTTTTGCGTTAGGGATTGTAGCTGGCTACCATGTAGCGCGAAAAGCCCGACCACGCCTTTTGGCGTGGTAACGCCCAAATTAGTTTACACAAATGTAACTAAACTGAATAAAAAAGCCACCTTATTTAAGATGGCTTGTTTTGTGTTTTTTGTAATTTATTGGTTGTTGGTAAATGTGTTCATTACGTCATCGCTTACACCCATGTTGCTAAAGCCGCCATCGTTATATAGGTTTTGCAGGGTAACGCGTTTGGTTAAATCGCTAAACATGGCTACAGTGTAATTGGCACAATCTAAGGCTGTGGCATTGCCAAGTGGTGACATTTTTTCTGCGTAGGCTATAAAGCCATCAAAGCCTTTTACGCCGCTGCCTGCTGTTGTTGGTGTGGGTGATTGTGAGATGGTGTTTACTCTTACTTTTTTGTCTCTTCCAAAGAAATAACCAAAGCTGCGTGCTATGCTTTCTAAATAGGCTTTGTTGTCTGCCATATCATTATAGTCTGGAAAAACGCGTTGGGCTGCCATGTAGGTTAATGCTACTATGCTTCCCCACTGGTTCATGGCATCGCTTTTGTAGAGTGTTTGCATGAGTTTGTGAAAGGACATGGCAGATACATCGGTTCCTTTTTGTGTCCAATCGTAGTTTTGGTCTGTATAGTGTTTTCCTTTTCTAACGTTTATTGACATGCCTATGGAATGTAAAACAAAGTCTATTTTGCCTCCTAAAATTTCTATGGATTTATCAACTAAGTTTTGTAAATCTTCAAGCGACGTGGCATCGGCAGGAATAATTTGTGAACCTGTTTTTTGGGCTAGCTCGTTAATTTGCCCCATGCGCATAGCAACTGGTGCGTTTGTTAAAACAAATTGACCGCCTTCTTCATGAACACGCTCGGCTGTTTTCCATGCAATAGAGTTTGCGTCTAATGCTCCAAAAATGATTCC
>JALRJA010000434.1 GCA_023255235.1 Flaviramulus sp. | reverse complement strand
ATTGTTAAATACTCTATCATTTCCTGTCGTTCCATAACTAGAGGCTAGTTTCAAGAAACTCAAAATACTGTTTTCTGGAAAGAACGATTCTTCACTTATTAACCAAGCTCCTGAAATGGAAGCAAAATTTCCATACCGATTGTTTTTTCCAAATCTTGACGACCCATCTCGTCTAAAACTTCCTTCTATAATATATTTATCTAAATAGTTGTAATTAACTCTAGAAAACAAGGAATATAGTGCCCACTCATTACCGCTACTTGTTGCAGAAGTAGGGTTTGTACCAGAACCTACATTGGGTAGATCGTCTGAAATAAACCCTCTTGATGCTGCAGCTGTTTGTTCACGTCTTGCTGTTTCAAAACTTTGCCCTAATAAGAGTGAAACTTTATGAGCATTAAATCTTTTGCTGTAAGCCAGAGTGTTTGTTGACAACCATTTAATATCGCTAATTATTATTTTTGATGCCGAACCACCAGCTGTAAGCACTTCATTAGACCTGTTTTCTGTATCGGTTAAGATGGCATCTAAACCCCAGTCTGTTTTAAAGGTTAAGTTTTTTAGTAAGTCAATCTCTGCAAAAACGTTGCCTGTTGTTCTTCTAGTTCTAAAATCAGATCGTTGTTCTTTATCTATTAATAAAGGATTGCCCCAACCAACGGGGATTAAATTTCCTTCGGCGTCATAGGGTTTCAGGTTTGGTGTATTTCCTTGCCTTACCAACCATGGTGATGTAATAGCTGTTTCTGTGGGTATCCTGCTGTTGTATAAACTAGACAACGCCAAATTAACTCCAAAGTTTACCTTTTCGCTTGCCTTAATACCCAAATTGACTCTACCATTTATTTTTTGAAGTTCGTTACCAATAAGGTAGGAGTCATTATCAGAATAGGTGCCTCCTACAAAATAACTCATCTTTTCTGTGCCACCAGAGGATGAAAGCGAATATGAACTCACACTTCCATTTTGAATAGTAACATCATCCCAATCAAAACCCTCGTTTCCAAAATCTCTAGTATCACCTAAAGCCCTTCTAAGACTAACCCATTGATTGAATGAAAGCATGTCTGGCTTTACAGTTGGCGTATTAAACCCTGTGTAATAATCAAAATTAAATTTATTTTTCTCGCCATATCCACCTTTTTTTGTTGTGATGAGAATGACTCCATTAGCACCTCTTGAGCCATAAAGTGCTGTAGCAGAAGCATCTTTAAGTACAGTCATTTTCTCTATGTCATTTGGGTTTAAGTCCATTAATGGGTCTAAAGCTCCGGCACCATCTCCCGAACTATAAAGCCCTTGTGCACCCGAACCATCGTTTAAAGGAACGCCATCAATTACATATAACGGCGAAGTTCCTATTGAGAAAGAGGTTACCCCTCTTACTCTAACTACTTGAGATGCACCTAAGGCTCCTGTAGAGTTATTAATTTGGATACCAGCAGCTTGACCTTGTAATGCTTCTTGAGGAGAAACTATGGGAAATCCTCTAAATGATGCATTATTAACTGTTTCTATTTGTTGGGTATTTAATTTTTTAGACTGAACACCATAGGCTTGAATAACAACTTGGTCTAGACCTTGTAAATCGTCTAAAAGTGTGATGGTAAGGTTGGTTTTATCACCAACTCTAATTTCTTGCGAAACATATCCTAAAAATGATACAGACAATATAGCATTGTCATTTGCTACTTGTATTGAAAAATTTCCGTCTTGATCTGATAGGGTGCCATTTAAAGTTCCTTTTTCTAATATATTGGCTCCTGCAAGGGCTTGCCCGTTACTGTCAATTATTAAACCAGTAACTTCTATTTGTTGTTTTATTAAAACGGTATTTTCTTTGGTTTCAGTTGGCTTTAAAACAATACTTCCATCGTCTAAAAAGCGATAATCAAAATTGCCATAAGATAAACTGCGTTTTAATAGTTCGTTTGATTTTATTGGTCCTTTTGTTAAGGCTACCTTAGGAGCGTCTTCAAACATATTCGCTTTATAAATGAAGGATCTCTTGGTTGTTTTTCCAATTAAATCTAATACTTCTACAACCGACATTTTTACATTGGAGTCGATTATAATTTCTTCTTTCTGAGCAAACATGTTTTCTGGACTAATTCCAAAACCTGTTAAGCAATAGCAGAAAAATATAATTCTCGGTACAATTGAGGGTAGATAAACATAACGATTGTACTCGCCTTTTGTTTTTGTTTTCATAGATTTGTGCAATTGTTGATTAATACTATTTTAGTTAACTAGTTAAGCGAGGTCCTCGATATTCCACATCCTTGGACCTCCTTTTTTATTTTACTCGAATGGTTTTGTTTTCTATTTTAAACGCTACTTCTTCGGTTTGAGTGATGATATCCAAAAGGCTTTCCAGTTTCTGGTTTTTATTGAATAACCCATTGAATTGAATTTCCTTCTTGTCATTTTGTTCAAATACCACATCAACATCATACCATCTTGATAATACTGCCATGATTTCATTTAGTGGTTTATCTCTAAAACTAAAGATGCCCATTTTCCAAGAAATTTCATCTTCTACTTTAACAGAGAGTACTTTGTAGGTTTTTTTAATGACATCCATTCTAGATTGAAATCCTGGCAACAACGACTCTGAGTGTTGGTCATTACTTACTATAACGCCTCCTTCAACTAGAGTGGTAACTATTTGTGCATCTTCTTTGTAGGCTTTAACATTAAATTCGGTTCCTGTAACCATAATTTTTTGGTCTTGGGTAATTACATGAAAAGAAGCTTCTTTTTGTTTTTCAAGAGAGGTTACTTTAAAATAGGCTTCGCCGTATAATAATTCTACCTCTCGTGGTTTTCCTTTTTCAAATCTGGTGGGGTATTTTATTTGAGATTCTGAATTTAACCATACCTTGGTGCTGTCGTGCAAAACGAGCATAAACTGCCCGCCTCTTGGAATTGTTAGAGTATTGAAACCTGGCGACGTGTCTTTTAAATCATTTTTATAAACAATTTGTTTACCATTACTAATAAAATTGTCGCTCTTTTTAGGGCTGGTACTGTCTAGCAATACCAAAGCCCCATTTTCTAACGTAAGAATTGCTTTATCTGTACCTTTTCTTATAACTTGATGGATTTGATTATTTGAAATTTTTTGTGTGCCATCATGTTTTGGCTTTGTGAAGAACTGGTTGTGAAACACACCTAAAAGCACCAATATTGCGGCAGCCGCAGATACTTTTCTCCAAGTATAAAATTTGCTCTTTTTGTTTAATTGTTTAGATACTTTTTCCCAAGATTTTTCTAAATCAATATCAGTAACTTCAGTTGGTTTAGAGAAATGTTTTTTCACATTTTTGAAATAGTTTAAATGGGTTTTAGATTGATTTAACCATGTGTTAAATTCTATTTCCTCCTTTTTGCTTAGGATGTTATGGATTTTTTTGAGTATAAGCTTAAACTCCATTGTTTGTGTTATGTAAATTAATGAAAGCCTTTTATATGTCTTTATTACATTGACAAGAATGTATTGAAAATGGGTGACAAAATTGTTTTTTTAGTATAAACCATTTGGTTCTTTATTTGAGTGATTTTTTAGCTCAATTGGGCTCTCAATTCTTTTTTCAGGATTTTTCCTGTGGCACTAATGGGCAGAGTGTTCATAAATTTAATTATTCTTGGGTATTTATATGAAGCTACACGATTTTTAACCCATTGTTTTAAATCTTCTTCATTGATGTTTTCTCCATCTTTTAAGACTACACAGGCCATTATTTCTTCGCCGTGTAATTCATGTGGCACTCCAATTATGGCAACCATGGCAATTGCAGGATGTGTTATCATCACTTCTTCTATTTCTCTAGGATAAACGTTTAAACCTCCTCGTATTATCATATCTTTTAGTCTATCTACAATAAAGTAAAAACCATCTGTATCTTTTATAGCGATATCACCAGAATAAAGCCATCCGTTTTTTATTGTATTGGTAGTAGCTTCTGGGTTTTTATAATACCCCTTCATTACATTAGGTCCTTTGTATAATAGTTCGCCTCTTTCGCCATGAGAGACTTCGTTTCCCTTATCATCTACCAATTTAACTTGCACTCCCCATACTGGAGTTCCTACACTACCACTTTTTCTACCTACATCTAAATGGTTGAATGTTACAACAGGTGAGCCTTCTGACATGCCATAACCTTCTATTACTGGGACATCAAACTTTTTTTCAAAATCTTGTAGCACTTGTACTGGAAGTGATGCTCCTCCCGACACACATATTCTCAATTGTTTGGATATTTTTTCTAAATCGAAATGCTTGGTTTCTGCTGCAACAAGAGCTTGATACATAGTTGGCACTCCTGCAAATACTGAAACTTGGTTAGTTTGCATTAATTGTAAGGTTTCGGGTGCATCAAAGCGTGCTTGTAGTACATTGCTACAGCCTTTGTAAAACCCGGCATTCATCATAACGGTCATGGCAAAAATATGGAACAACGGGAGTACGGTTAACTGCACATCAGACGCCTCTAGTCTCATAAATTCAGAGCATGTTATGGCATTGATTAATAAATTGTTGTGAGTAAGTTCTGCTCCTTTTGGTCGCCCTGTTGTTCCTGAAGTGTAAATAATTACGGCGGTGTCTTCTGCATTAGAGACATGAGATTCCCAAGTATGAGATAGCCCATTTAAAAATGCACCAAAAGTTAACACCCCTTCTATGGTAGGTTTGTCTTCAGGCTTTGGGGTAATCTCAATAAAGTGGGAGCAATTCTCTGCCTTTAAAAAACCCTCATAGCCTTCTTTTGCCATAGGTAAAATGGCATTTCCTGAAAAACAGAAATAGGCTTTAGCATCTGAATTACTCAAGTGATAAGCTACTTCATCTTTTTTTAACAAAACACTTAAAGGAACCACAACAGCTCCTGCTTTTAAAATACCAAAATAAATTATAGGGAAATAGGGTAGATTTAGACAACTTAGTGCAACTTTATCGCCTGGAGTAACTCCTAAAGCGTTTAAACCATTGGCAACTTGGTTGGCTGCTGCATTTAATTGTGTATAGGTTAAAGCGTTGCTCATAAATGTAATGGCCACTTTTTGAGGATGCTTTCTAGCACTATTTTCTAGTATGATAGATAGGTTTAACATAGATGTGGGTGTTTAAGGTAAACAAGAGACTGCTTAAAGTATTAATTTAAGCTTTTGCACATAAGACAATAAAATCAAGAAATAGGTGACAATTATGACTAAAAAATTTTTATTTCAGACAGTGATTGAGCTAATTTTATTTTAGCTCTCTTCAATTGTGTTTTTACGGTATTGATTGATATGCCTAGTTCTTTCCCTATTTCCTTATATGAATAGTTTTCAAAAAACCGTAACCGTACTATTGATTGCATTTTATTTGGTAGTTTCTTTAATACTAAAAGAAGCTTGCCACTTAACACATGCTTACTATGTTCTGTATTTTCATCAAAAGGTGGGGTATCTGCGGTTAAATCCTGTAAATGTAAAATACCATAAGAGTCTGTAATTTTTAAGGATTTCAAGTAGTTTAAACATCGGTTCCTAACCATTGCATAAAGGTATCCATTAATAGATGTGGTTATCGTTAAATTAGAACCATTTTCCCATAAATAGATAAATGATTCTTGTACTATTTCTTCAGCAATTTGTTTGTCACAAACAAACCCCCAAGCATAGGCTACTAATTTGCCATAAAACTGTTCAAATAATTTTTTAAACAGAATCTCATTTTTATTACAAATGTCATGTATTGGTAGGGGCTGATTCAAAATATAATTATATATGTTTGAGAATTTATGATTTATAACAAATCAATTTTAAATATATAATTATTAATTGACAAGTAAAAGTAACTAACCTGCTAAATTTATACTAAAACACTATATAGCCTATATAAAAGAGAGCTAGTAATGTTTTAATATTATTTCAAATGTCTATTAATGGGGTTATAAAATTGTTTCAAATGTTATTAGAATTCTATATAAGAACCCCTATTTAATTATAAAAAAAAGAGGCTGTCATAATTTTTGACAGCCTCTTTTATAGCTAACTAAACAGGTATTTATTAATGCTCATTCAATCTAAAGTCTGGATAGGCATCCATACCGTGTTCATGAGCGTCTAAACCTTCTATTTCTTCTTTTTTAGAAACACGTATTCCTATAGTTTTTTTCAAAGTGAAAATAATTATAAACGAAGTGATTACACAAAAAACAGCATAACAAAGAACGCCAATTAGTTGAATCATGAACTGATCAAATCCTGCCTTGTTTCCAAAAAGACCAACTGCCAAAGTGCCCCAAATACCACAAATAAGGTGTACTGCAATAGCACCAACGGGGTCGTCTAATCGTAATTTATCAACAAAACTAACAGCTAAAACAATAAAGGCACCAGCAATTGCACCTATTAAAATAGCATCGGTAGGACTCATTTGGTCTGCACCCGCTGTGATACCAACCAAGCCTCCTAAAATACCATTTAAGAACATGGTAAGATCAAGGTTTTTATACATTATTGTTGACACCAACATAGAAACTACACCACCAGCGGCGGCAGCCAAACAAGTGGTTACCAATGTTAAAGATGTTCCTGACGGATCGGCAGAAAGCACAGAGCCACCATTAAACCCAAACCAACCTAGCCACAGTATTAAAACGCCCGCTGTTGCTAAAGGAATGTTATGCCCTGGTATAGCTTGTGGTTTTCCATCTTTAAATTTCCCTATTCTTGAGCCTAACAACCAAACTGCTATCAAGGCTGCCCAACCTCCAACAGAGTGCACTAAAGTAGACCCAGCAAAATCATAAAAGCCTTCGGTTTCACCAAATGACAGAGAAGATAAAAATCCGCCACCCCATTGCCATGACCCAGCAATAGGATAAACAAAACCTACATAAACAATTGTAAAAATCATAAAAGCTCCAATTTTCATACGTTCAGCAACGGCACCAGATACAATAGTGGCTGCAGTTGCGGCAAACATACCTTGAAACAAAAAGTCTGTCCAATAGGTATAGCCTTCATTGTATGTTAAATCTAAAGCTCCTTTTGCGTCTATAGGAGAGTCTAGTCCAAACCCAGCAAAACCTAAAAAGCCGTTAAATTCGCCAGGATACATTAGGTTAAAACCTACTAGGCAATATAAAAGTAAACCTACTGTGATAATGAAAATGTTTTTAAAAAGGATATTAATGGTATTTTTTTGTCTAGTTAACCCAATTTCTAAAAAGGCAAACCCTAAATGCATAAAGAAAACTAGAGCCGTACAGATCATCATCCATACGTTATTTGTTGTAAGTAATTCCATGAAATTATTTTTTATTTGATGATTATTATTTTAAGGTTTTGCCACCTTTTTCTCCGGTTCTAATTCTGTAACATTCTTGTATGTCTGATACAAAAATTTTACCGTCTCCAACCTCACCTGTTCCTGCAGAATTTATAATAGCCTGAATGGTTACTTCCTCAAAATCATCGTTCACAACAATAGATAAATATCTACGTTGAATATCGCTAGTGCTGTAAGAGACTCCTCGGTATACATGACCTTCTTTTTCATTTCCTAAACCAGTTACATCCCAGTAGGAAAAGAAATTTACACCTACAGTGTGAAGTGCTTCTTTGACTTCTCGGTATTTTGATTTTCTAATAATTGCTTCAATTTTTTTCATAATTTATTAGTTTGTTAATTAAACATTAGTTATAAATAATGTGCTGTCAATCTTGTATAACTGACTAGTTTATTTATCTCTTGTAACCAACGCGCAGAAAAACCGGCTGGGCGGTCATCGACCTTGGGATAAACGACGTGCGCAGGCATCACCGCGTTCAGGCTGTTGCTCAGCCAAGCGTAGGGCATTGCATCGTCACCACCCAATTTCAAGAACAAAGACCTCAACAAATCAATAGTGTTATTCCTGGTAAGATTATAAAATGGTGGGTAAAAGAAGGTGATTATGTTCAAAAGGGAGATACGATTGTTTGGACTTAAAACCGGAGATACCGTCTTGGGAACGGTACGTCCGCCCAAAGAAGGAGAAAAATACTTCCCCCTAATCAAAGTCGATAAGATCAACGGATTGGATCCCAAAGTGGTCAGAGATCGGGTCTCTTTTGAGCACCTCACCCCCCTATTCCCCAACGAAAAATTTAATATTGCCGAAAAACAAAGCACCATTTCCACCCGAATCATCGACCTCTTTTCTCCCATCGGAAAGGGACAAAGAGGCATGATCGTTTCCCAACCCAAGACCGGGAAAACCATGTTGCTTAAAGACAT
>JALRJA010000351.1 GCA_023255235.1 Flaviramulus sp. | reverse complement strand
ACCATACCCATAAACCAGCCATCGCTTTGGTTTTGTGTGGTTCCGGTTTTACCAGCAATAGGGTTTGTAAACTCATAAGGGTAGCCTGTTATAATTTCTCTGTAATCTGCTCTGTATGAATCGGCACCTTTACCTCTTAATCTAATACCAGAGCCACTTTGTGTTACACCTTCCATTAGTTTTACACTTACATAGGCTGTTTCTTCACTAATAACATCTCTGGTTTCTGGTTTAAATTGGTATAAAATAGTTCCGTTTTTGTCTTCAATATTGGTTATCATTACGGGTTTGGTGTAAACGCCTTGGTTTGCAAAAGTGGCATAGGCACCTACCATTTCATAAACGCTAATATCGGGTGTTCCTAGAGCTATTGAAGGAACAGGAAGCATTTGAGATTCTATACCCAGTTTTTTTGCTAAATCTACAACCATTTGTGGACCTACTCTATCAATTAACCTGGCAGTAATGGTATTAACCGAGTTTGCTAGAGCATTTTTTAAAGTTCTTTGTCCACCATAATCACCACCCGAATTTTTAGGGCACCATTCTTCAGGGTTTCCATATTTGCCAGCTTCAATGCAATATGGTGTATCAGGAAATTCATCACAGGGTGAAAAATGTAATTGATCTATAGCTGCTGTATAAACAAAAGGTTTAAAAGTTGACCCAATTTGACGTTTTCCTTGTTTAACCATGTCATATTTAAAATGTCTATAATTCATACCGCCAACCCATGCTTTAACATGCCCTGTTATGGGATCCATAGACATCATGCCTGTACGTAAAAAAGACTTATAATATCGCATGGAGTCTAATGGTTTCATGATGGTATCTACTTCAGATGCTTTTCCTTTATCCCATACAAAAACACTCATTTGTGTTGGTTTTTGAAAGGATTCTATAATTTCTTCATCTGTTTTTTTTAGATCATATTTCATGTGTCTCCAGCGTTCTGATTGTTTCATAGACTTATTTAAAAGTTCTTTAATTTCATTTTGGTCTAATTCTAAAAAAGGAGCTGTTGGGTTTCTTTGTGGCGTATTTTGTTTAAAAAAAGCAGCTTGAAGTCTTGGCATGTGTTTTTCTACAGCTTCTTCGGCATATTTTTGCATGCGCGAATCAATAGTAGTGTAAATTTTTAGGCCATCGTTATAGAGATTCCATTTTGTGCCATCTGGTTTGGGGTTGTTATTAATCCACTGTTTCATAAATTCTCTCAGGTATTCTCTAAAATATGTGGCAATTCCTTCGTTGTGAGATTCTGGCGAATAGTTTATATCTAATTTAGTGTTTTGCAGTGAGTCTTTTAGTTGAGCATTAATAAAGTCATATTTGTGCATTTGTGACAAAACAACGTTGCGTCTGTTTTTTACTCCTTCAGGGTTTCGTCTTGGGTTATACAGCGATGAGTTTTTAAACATGCCTACAAGTAAGGCAGATTCTTTAATGCTTAACTCTTTTGGTTCTTTATTGAAATAAATTCTTGAAGCACTTCGTATGCCATCGGCATTATTTCCAAAATCGTAAATATTGAAATATTGTGCTATAATTTCTTCTTTGGTATATTGGCGTTCAAGGCGTATTGCAATAATCCATTCTTTGGCTTTTTGAAGCACTCGTTCAACAATATTTGAAGAGCCTTCGCCATGAAATAATTGTTTTGCTAATTGTTGAGAGATAGTACTTGCACCACCACCTCGTCCTAATTTAAAAAGGGCTCGTAAAGTTCCTCGGGCATCTATACCCGAATGGTTTTGAAAACGAACATCTTCGGTAGCAATAAGGGCATTTACTAAGTGCTTGGGTAATTCATCATAACTCACAGGGGTTCTGTTATCATTAAAGTAAAATTTACCTAATGTTTTTCCGTCAGAAGAAATTATTTCGGTTGCTAGATTTGTTTTTGGGTTTTCAAGAACAGTATGGTCTGGCATTTCACCAAAAGCACCCCAAGATGCTAATAAAAAAACAAATAAAAGGGTTGTTAAGCCTCCTAAAAATAGAATCCAAAACCAACGAATATGGTTTGAAAAATTTGTTGCGTTTTTTTTATCTTTTTTAATTTTTGCCATAACGTATTACATATAGCTTGTGTTGTTTAATAATTTAGTTGTAATGGGTGTTTTCTATTCTAAAACCAATATCTGTAATGCCTTCTAATTCTACAATACCGTTTATTTTTTCACGTTCTCTCATGGCATGTTGTATGTGAATGGTATATGTTCCTGTTTCGTTAAATATAAATTTGTTGTCATGCCCTTTATACCACAATTTATTTTCTTTGATATTGGTGTAACCGTTGCCTAAAAATTTTCCGCTTGGGTCTGCCATTTTATATTCTAATGTGTCTGTTATGGTTTTCCCATGTGGGTAAATCATTTGGGTTATTAAAAACAAGTTGCTGTACTTGTATGCGTTGGTATTTCTTAAATTAATAAACAAATTGTATGTTTTTATAGAATCTGGCGGATTTACTTTAAAACTTATAACAGAATCTTGATGCCATTTATTAGGTACAGATTTATAGCTGTCGTAAATACGGTTTGAATCACAAGAAATTATACTTATTGAAGAACAAACAAACAGAAATAAGAAAATATTACTTCGTGTCATTATTGGTTTTTTGAGGTTTTCTTTTATTGTTTTTGTTTCTATTGTTTCGATTCTTATTGTTTTTACGTTTATTGTGTCGTTTTGGATTATCAAAACGCGTTAAGCTATCTTGACCTACAACGTTTTCAAATTCGGCTTTAGTATCTTCAGTTACTTTTAAAGCATATTCTTCAAGGCTGATTATTTTTTTATTTTTTTTATTTAGTTCAATAATTTCATTGGCTTGTTCTGTTGTTATTTTGTGCCAATTCATCCATTCGCCTTCATAGGCATACCATAGATGCCCTTTAAAGATATCTGTTTTTTGGCATATAGCCGTTCCTTTTTCGGTTTGAAGTTTGATTTCTGTTTTCGGGAAACTTTTTAAAGCATCTAAGTAGGTGTCAAGTTCATAATTTAAGCAACATTTTAGTTTGCCACATTGTCCTGCAAGTTTTTGAGGGTTTAAAGAGAGTTGTTGGTATCGTGCCGCCGAGGTACTTACTGAACGGTAATCTGTTAACCAAGTAGAGCAACACAACTCGCGACCACAGGATCCTATACCGCCAAGTCTTGCTGCTTCTTGTCTAAACCCAACTTGCTTCATTTCAATACGGGTTCTAAATTCGCGTGCAAAAACTTTTATGAGTTCTCTAAAATCTACCCGTTCTTCGGCAGTGTAATAAAAAGTTGCTTTACTGGCATCGCCTTGAAACTCGATATCAGAAATTTTCATTTGAAGCCTTAAATCAATAGCAAATTGACGGGCTTTTACTTTCATAGGCTCTTCTTTATCACGTGCTTCTATCCAAACATCTATATCTTTTTGATTGGCTTTTCGGTAAATTTTTAAGGAATCTTCAATGTTTTCGGGAATTTTTTTACGTTTCATTTGAATACGTACTAATTCTCCTGTAAGGGTAACCATACCAATATCATGCCCTGATTGAGCTTGTGTAGCTACGGTATCACCAATACTTAGTGTTACGTTATCGGAGTTGTGGTAATATTCTTTTCTTCCATTTTTATAACGCACTTCAACCCAATTAAAAGGGGTTTCACCAGAGGGCAAAGCCATATTAGATAACCAGTCAAAAACGGTTAGTTTGTTGCAACTATCTGTACCACATGTTCCGTTGTTTTTGCAGCCTTTTGGTGAGCCTTCTTTAGTTGAGCAACTTGCACAAGCCATAATTTTTTGTATATAGATTCCAAATAAAACATAATTTTACTGGAAGATAGTTTGTAAATAATTTTGTTTTCTACTTTGGTAGAAATGATAACAACAACGTGGTTTAATAACCACTTGTCGCTGTAAATATATGATTATTATACCGACATAAAAAGCAAGATGTATTCTCTTTTTTAAATTTGTTTGGTTTTTAAAACATCAAAAATATTCCTTAAATCTTTCTTATGGGGTAAGTGGTCCGCTCTTCCTTTTTTAAAAATATCATTGCTATTACCTTGTCCTTTTCTTAAAGCTTTTTGTTTTTCATAAGGCAATGCGTGTATATTTTTACAGTTGTTTGAGCAACAATTATTCATTTCTTTTTTACAGGCATCACATTGTATAAATAATAAATGACACGCATCGTTTGCACAATTGGTATGAACATCAAACGGGTTGCCACATTGGTGACAATTGGCTATAATATCATTACTTATGCGTTCGGCACGTCTTTCATCAAACACAAAATTTTGTCCTAAAAATTTATTTTCAAGGTTTTTCTCTTTTATTTGTCGGGTGTATTCAATAATACCACCTTCAAGTTGATATACATTTTTAAATCCTTTGTGTTTAAAATAGGCACTTGCTTTTTCACAACGAATACCGCCTGTGCAATACATAACCAAGTTTTTATCTTCTTTGTGATCTTTTAAATCGTTTTCTATAATATCTAGCGATTCTCTAAATGTATCAACATCTGGTGTAACCGCATTTTTAAAATGCCCTATTTCGCTTTCATAGTGATTACGCATATCAACCAAAATGGTTTTGTCATCTTCTATAAGTTGGTTAAACTTTTCAGCACCTACATGAATACCTTTATTTCTCACATCAAAAGTATCATCATGCAAACCATCTGCAACGATTTTATCTCGCACTTTTACTTTCAATTTTAAAAAAGACTTGTTGTGTTGTTCTACGGCAATATTCAAGCGAATACCTTTTAAAAAGTCAATTGTATCTAAGTGTTTTTTAAAGGCATCAAATTTATCGGCAGGAAGCGATAGCTGCCCATTAATACCTTCATGAGCAACATATATTCTACCTAAAACATCTAAAGCGTTCCAGGTAATAAATAAATGATCTCTAAAGCTTTGTGGGTTTGTAATTTTAGCGTATTGGTAAAAAGAAAGGGTTAATCGATTTTTTCCAGCTTTATCAATTAAATCTGCTCTTTCTTTTGCGCTTAGTTTATTGTACAGTTGCATGCTATACTAATTTATAAGGTTAAAGACATATTTTTAAGCTTCAAAAATACAATTTTAAACACTGAAAGTCAATTTATTTAAAAAAAGACACTGTTTTAAGTAAAAGTAACTAGAAATTATTGGTCTATTAAAGGCATTAATTTTATTTTTGCAAATTGAAAAAAGGTTTTAATAGGAAGCATTAAAACAATTAACAGCTATTCTCTTAAACAGGGAATTATAAAACACACACAATGACTATTTTAATTCTTGGTTCTGGAGGGAGAGAGCATACCTTTGCATGGAAAATAGCACAAAGCCCTAAGTGTAAAAAATTATTTGTAGCACCCGGAAACTCTGGAACTGCTCATATAGCCACAAACGTACCTATTGAAGTTAACAACTTTGAAGCTATTAAACAACTGGTTATTGAGCAAGAAATAGACATGGTTGTTGTTGGACCAGAAGACCCACTGGTAAAC
>JALRJA010000350.1 GCA_023255235.1 Flaviramulus sp. | reverse complement strand
GATCCATTTCAGGATTTTTTTCTTCAAAAAAGCTCATGATACTATTTTATTTTTCAAATTTACATTAATTAAAAATACGGTCTTTGATTCAGAACGAAAAAAAATCCGTAAAATCACGGATTGTATGAGTAGATAAAACCTTCTACATTTGCCATACTGCAACGTCTGAGAATGTACAACAATCATCATGCAGATGAAATACCCGGAACCACATAGGTCTCTAAACCAAATTGACGAACATAATCTATTTCTTCGGCACCTCTTCCAAAGATAAAAGGATCGCCTCCTTTAAGGCGTACTACATGCCCTTTTTCTTTTGCTTTAACCACAATAAGCTCGTTTATTTGCTCTTGCTGATAGGTATAACACCCTTTGCGTTTACCAACAAAAATTTTTTCGGTTTTGCTTGGTGCATATTCTAATAATGCGTCATTTACAAGGGCGTCATATAAAATAACGTCTGCCGATTGAATGGCTTTAATAGCTTTTAGTGTTATTAAATCTGGGTCTCCAGGACCTGCTCCAACAACCGTTAAACGCTCTCTAAAACCAAAAGCTGGAAAAGGGTTTTCTGTATTTGTTTTTTTATTTATCACGCGTTATAATGTATTGCTTAACTGGTTTGGCACGTTTCAGTATTTAAAAAGACTCTTTTTAAAGAGCCTTTATTTTAATTTGATTTGTTTGGTAGCCTTTTTATTTTAAAACACTTAGATCTTCTGCTCTAAAAGCTCTCACCTTTTGCAAGAACTCATTAGCATTTTCTATATATTTTGCTGCAAAATTTTGGGTAGGTGATTGCTTATTAATTTGATAAACCAATTCTGAAAAAGAGGTTCCTAATTCTATTTTTTTATTTGCAACAAACACCTCATCAAATTGTGCAACAATACTTGCCTGTGTATTGGTTTGTTTGTTATCGGCTAATAATACTGCTTTTGCCGAATTTACCATTGAACTGTAAGCGTGGTAAATAGCACTAGAATAGCTTTTATTATTGAAAGCCTCTTTGGCATTTTCAATTTTTTCTTCGCTTTCAAAAAACAAGGTTGCAATTAAATCTATAACAACACCTGCACATTCTCCAATTCCTATTTCTTTAACATAGGTATTGGTTGTTCCCCAATCAATAAAATCGTCTTGGGTTAAATTGGTAACATCTTGTAAATCATTTAATAAATTATAAAAATAACGCTCACCTGTTATTTTATAATATTCTAAAAACGACTTGCCTTTGGCATTTGCTTCATAATCATTTAAAATTCTACGTAAAGCTTCCGGACCTCTTTTACTTGGCACTTTAGCAACTTTATCTGCAAAAATACCTTGCCCATTGCCCAAGTTTCCTCCACCAAGTAATACTTGTAAAGCAGGAGCTACCATTTTATCTGGTGTTCTAACAGACATTCCTTGAAATCCTATATTAGCCATGTTGTGTTGTCCGCAAGCATTCATACAACCACTTATTTTTATGACAACATCTTCGTTTTTTAAATATTGAGGGTATTCTAATTTAATAACGCGTTCTAATTCTTTGGCTATTCCGGTGCTACTGGCTATGCCTAAATTACAGGTATCTGTACCCGGACAAGCGGTGATGTCAACCGCTTTGTTATATCCTGTTTCTGTAAAGTCTAATTTTTTTAATTCTGAATAGAAAAACGGTATTAAATCTTCTTTAACAAAAGGAATGAGTATATTTTGACGAAGCGTTAAACGAATTTCGCCTGCTGCATAATGTTCAACTAAATCGGCTAATAGTCTGGCTTTATCTGTGTAAAAATCTCCTAAAAGAACTTTTATTCCAATTGCCCAATATCCTTTTTGTTTTTGAGGAATTATATTGGTTGATTTCCATAAATTAAAAGCCTCTTGGTCTTTAATTTCAACTTTTGGAGCTTTAATTGATATTGGTGTCGAGGCTTTATAAGCATTGACATCTATTTCAACAGATTTGAATTCTATTGCATTTTGCTCAGCTTTGACTAACTCTTTAAAAGCCTCTAAACCAATATCTTTAATTAAAAATTTCATTCTAGCTTTGGCACGACTTTTACGTTCTCCATGCCTATCAAAAATTCTTAAAATACCTTCCATTACTGGAATAATTTTATCTGAAGGTAAAAACTCATAAAGCACATCGGCATGACGAGGTTGTGAGCCTAAGCCGCCGCCAATAAGTACTTTAAATCCATGTATATTGTTTTGAATTTTTGCAATAAAACCTAAATCATGCATATAAGATAAACCGGTGTCTTTATCTGAAGATGAAAACGAAACTTTAAACTTACGCCCCATTTCTTGACAAATTGGGTTTCGTAAAAAGAACTTAAATAACGCATCAGCATAGGGTGATACATCAAAAGGTTCATTACAATCTATACCTGCTGTTTCACTTGCTGTTACATTACGTACTGTATTACCACAAGCTTCACGTAGTGTTACGTTATCGCGTTCTAATTCTGCCCAAAGTTGTGGAGTTCTATTCAAATCAACATAATGAATTTGAATGTCTTGACGTGTTGTAATGTGTAATCTTCCTGTTGAATACTCATCTGATACTTCAGAAATTCTTCTTAATTGATTACTTTTTACTTTTCCGAAGGGTAATTTAATACGAATCATTTGTACGCCTTCTTGACGCTGTCCATAAACACCACGTGCTAAACGAAGGCTTCTAAATTTTTCTTCGTCTATTTTTCCTGTATTGAAAAGTTCTATCTTATTGGCTAATTCAATAATGTCTTTTTCAACAATTGGGTTTTCTATTTCTGTTCTAAAACTTTGCATTTTTTTATTTTACATATTGAAATTTAAATGGTTAAAAAACACTTGTCTTTCTACCTTTATATCTTTCAAATTTTTATAATTTGTTATTGAATAAAGCCTGCACCAACGGTATTATTAGATTGTGTATCTATTATAATGAAAGACCCGTTTGTTCTGTGGTTTTTAAAAGGGTCGTAAAAAATGGGTTTGTTTAATTTAAAGGTTACCGATGCAATATCATTAATATCTAAACTTGTTACGTTTTTTTCAATTCCTGAGTAATCAGGATGAATTTTATGGTTTATACTATCAACCTTTGCTAAAACTTTATTAACGCCATGCTGAACTACATACTTTGCACCTGGTGTTAATTGTTTGCTATCCATCCAACATAAATTGGCTGTAAATTGTTTATCTATTGTGGGTAAGTCGTTTTCTTTAACAATCATATCGCCTCTACTCACATTAATATCATTTTCTAAAGTAATAGTTACCGATGAGCGTCTGGAAGCTGTTTCATATTTTTGATTGTAAACATAAATGTCTTTAATTTTTGATTTGGTTTTAGATGGTAGCACAACTACATCATCCCCAACACTTAAATCGCCACCATAAACTTTTCCGGCATAGCCTCTAAAATCGTGAAAGTTATCTGTTTTTGGTCTGATAACATATTGCACAGGAAAGCGAGGTGTTCCTGTATTAAAAATATCTGCTCTTTCTAATTTTTCAAGATGTTCTAACAAAGCTTCACCTTTATACCAAGGCATGTTATTAGTTTTATTTACAACATTATCGCCTTTTAAAGCACTTACCGGAATAAAGGTTATTTTTTGGTCTTGGTAATCTCTTTTGCTCATTAATTGAGAAAAATCGGCTTTAATTTTATTGTAAACCTCTTGCGAATAATCTACCAAATCCATTTTATTTATAGCAACAACAATATCTTTTATTCGCAATAAGTTGTTGATGAAAAAATGACGATTTGTTTGCTCTATAACGCCTTTTCTTGCATCAATTAGTATTATAGAAGCTTGCGAGGTTGACGCTCCTGTAACCATGTTTCTGGTGTATTCTATATGCCCTGGTGTGTCTGCTATGATGTAACTTTTCTTTTTTGTTGAAAAATAAATATGAGCCACATCTATTGTGATACCTTGTTCTCTTTCTGCAACCAAACCATCTGTTGCTAATGAGAAATCTAAATAGTCATAGCCTCTTTGCTTGCTTGTTTTCTCTATGGCTTCCAACTTGTCTGTTGTTAATGATTTTGTGTCATAAAGAATACGCCCTATTAAGGTGCTTTTTCCATCATCTACACTTCCTGCTGTTGCTATTTTTAATACTTCCATTGTTGTTATTGTTGTTGGTTGTTGGGTTACTTTAATACGCTTTAACCTATACAACTTTATATTATTAATTTATAAGTTTTCTACTTTTATATTTGCTTGTTACTAGCTGCAAATTATATTAGAAATACCCTTGTTGTTTGCGTTTTTCCATGGCAGCTTCAGAGCGTTTATCGTCTATTCGAGCACCACGTTCTGAAATTGAACTTTCTCTTATCTCTTCTACTACTTTTGTAATGGTTGTAGCATCAGATAAAACAGCGGCAGTACAACTCATATCGCCAACGGTTCTAAAACGCACTAATCGTTCTACTACTTCTTCGTGTTCATCTCTATAAACCACCTCATCATCTGCAGACCATATTAAACCGTCTCGTAAAAAAGTGGCTCTTGTGTGAGCAAAATAAATTGAAGGGATTTCAATAGTTTCTTTTTCTATATAAGACCAAACATCTAATTCTGTCCAATTTGAAATAGGAAATACACGCACATTTTGACCGTGTTCTATTTGCCCGTTTAGCATATCAAACAATTCTGGTCGTTGATTTTTTTCATCCCATTGCCCAAAATCATCACGTACAGAAAAAATACGTTCTTTTGCTCGTGCTTTTTCTTCATCACGACGAGCACCACCAATACAGGCATCAAATTTAAACTCTTCAATAGCATCTAAAA
>JALRJA010000314.1 GCA_023255235.1 Flaviramulus sp. | reverse complement strand
ATAAAATTTGGTTATCTTTACACTAAAAATAGTATCAAAATGCTTAAAAATTTTATACAATTACTAATATTAATTCCGTTTGTATCTTTTTCTCAGGTTGAAGAAGTAAATCCGCCCGATTATATTAAAACCATTAATTTTAAAAGTAATACACCAGAAACTCAATTGCCCATTTTAAAATTAGGAGAATATGTGGTATTAGAATTTGATGCTTTAAATGGTGATGAAGCTGATTTTTATTACAAAATTGAACACTTTAATTTTGATTGGACGCCATCTGTTTTAATGAAATCTGAATATCTTGAAGGATTTGATAACCAACGCATACGAGATTATGAAAACTCGTTTAATACCTATCAAATTTACTCACATTACAGACTTACAATACCCAATCAATTTACCAAAAGCCTTCTTGTTTCTGGCAATTATTTAATTTCAATATATACTGATGATGATGAGTTAGTTTTTTCAAGAAAATTTATGATTTATGAAGACAAAGTTGATGTTGGTGTCGTTATAAAAAGAGCACGAGATGTTCAATATGTTGAAGAAAAACAACGTGTGGAGTTTGTTGTAAATTCAAATAGTTTTCAGCTTAATAACCCATTACAAACTGTAAATGCTGTAATTATTCAAAATAATAATCTAAAAACAGCCATTTCAAATATAAAACCACAATATACAATTGGTAATCAACTTATTTATAAATATGATAGTGACACCAGTTTTTGGGGAGGTAATGAGTTTTTCTATTTTGAAAATAAAGATGTTAGAGCAGCAAATACTGGTATTCAATATATAGATTTAAAAGACTTATATCACAATTATTTATATACCAACATAGCACGAGCAAATACGCCTTACACCTATAATCCTGATATTAATGGTAATTATGTTATTTTAAATATTGATACAGAAAACCCCAGTATTGAAGCCGATTATGTATGGGTACACTTCTCATTACAAGCAACCGAAAATTTAAGAGATAAAAACATTCATGTTTTTGGTAACTTTAATAATTATTCTGTTGATGATAGTACAAAAATGACCTTTCATCCTGAAAAAGATGTTTATCATAATTCAATGCTTTTAAAACAAGGGTTTTACAATTATAAATACATTATTTCTCATGATAATAACAGCATAGATGAAGGTTTTATTGATGGTAATTTTTACCAAACAGAGAACATC
Organism: Flaviramulus sp.; assembly: GCA_023255235.1. Taxonomy (GTDB): domain Bacteria; phylum Bacteroidota; class Bacteroidia; order Flavobacteriales; family Flavobacteriaceae; genus JALRJA01. Next base: position 1,359 of record JALRJA010000314.1, on the reverse strand, counting down.
TATAAAGTGCTTGTGTATTATAGAGATTTAGGCAGACGTTATGACAAAATTATTGGTGTAGGCGAAGGGAGTTCTATTAATATATCTAATTAAAAAACAATTTTTTCAGATTGGTTTTTACCCTTTATTGATAGAAAAATCTACTTCAATTTGGTTTTTAATAATATCATCAAACGATTCTCTTTTTCTAATTAAATGCGCTTTATTGTTGTACCATAACACTTCGGCAGGTCTGTATCTTGAATTGTAGTTGCTTGTCATAGAAAAACAATAAGCACCAGCATTTTTAAAACACAAAATATCACCTTCGCTAATTTCATTAATACGCCTATTGTTACCAAAGGTATCAGTTTCACAAATATAACCAACTACGGTGTAAAAACGCTCACGACCCTTAAGGTTTGAAATATTCACAATATCATGGTGCGAGCCATAAAACATTGGACGAATAAGATGATTAAAACCAGAATCAACTTGTGCAAAAACGGTTGAAGTAGTTTGTTTTAACGCATTAACTTTGGCTAAAAAATAGCCTGCTTCGCTTACTAAAAATTTACCGGGTTCAAAAGCCAATGTTAAGTCTTTTCCATAAGTTTTACAAAACTCATTAAATCTTACAGAGAGTTTTTTTCCTAATTCTTCAATATTGGTTTCAATATCACCCAATTTATAAGGCACTTTAAAACCAGAACCAAAATCAATAAAGTCTAAATTTTTAAAATGTTTGGCTGTATCAAATAAAATTTCACTAGCGTATAAAAACACTTCAATATCTAAAATATCGCTACCAGTATGCATATGAATACCATTTATGTGCATATTGGTGTTTTTAACAATTCGCAAAATATGAGGTATTTGATGTATTGAAATACCAAATTTTGAATCAATATGACCTACAGAAATATTGGCATTTCCGCCTGCCATAACATGAGGATTAATTCTAATACAAACAGGTGTTTTAGGATGTTTTGTTCCAAACTGCTCTAAAGTTGCCAAATTATCAATCTCGCAAAGCACATGGAATTGAATTGAATCCCAATGTTTCGCTGCTCTATCCTTGGTATGCGATGGAGCGACAGGTTTCCATTAGCGGCGTTGCCGAAAAAGTTTCGGCACAAGAATCAGATGATTACTTTGCAACCAGACCATGGGGTTCGCAGATCGGTGCATGGGCAAGTGCGCAATCATCACACCTTGCATCACGTGAAGAGTTAGAACAACGATTTGCGGGAGCGGCCGAAAAATGGCCTGAGGGAACAGCGGTTCCTCGACCTGCACATTGGGGCGGATACCGCGTCACACCTCTGAATATTGAGTTTTGGCAGGGTCGATCCTCACGTTTACATGAGCGTTTGCGTT
>JALRJA010000273.1 GCA_023255235.1 Flaviramulus sp. | reverse complement strand
AAGCTGGGTTATTTTACAGTCAAACACCCAATCCAGAACTAACATGGGAAACCACAGCACAGTTTGATATTAGTTTAAATGCCCATTTGTTTAACAGTCGTTTGACAATAGATTTAAGTTATTGGAACAAAAAAACAGACGGCATCTTAATTAACGTGCCTTTACCCTTTAGTACCGGGTTTTCGGTAAGGCAGGAAAATATTGGAATAATGCAAAATAGAGGATTAGACTTAACACTTTCAGGAGATATTATTGAGCTAGAAGATTTTAAATGGTCCAGTTCACTTAATTTGGGCTTTTTAGATAATAAAGTAATCGATTTGCCAGAAAGTTCTCCAATTGATGAATTTGGTAATGGCTTTGTAAATTTATCATCGTTCACAAATGTTGGTGTAAGAGCTATTGAAGGTAGATCGTCTCAAGAATTTTATCTACCAAAATATTTGGGTATTAATCCTGAAACAGGTAATGCCGAATGGCAAGGAGCAGACGGTAACCCTACAAATAACTATGCCCAAGCACCTAGAACTTATGCTGGCTCAGCTATTCCTAGTTTAACGGGAGGTTTTACTAATACATTTTCATATAAAGGGCTTTCTTTAAGAGTGTTGTTTAATTTTGTTAACGGAGGAAAAGTATTCCTTCAAGACCATAACTGGGTAGAAAATATTTTGTTTTCGGCAGGTGCTAATCAAAAAACCACAGTTTTAGATTATTGGACTCCCGAGAATACCTCAGCTACTGCACCAGCATTGAATAGTCCAACTTTAGGAACATGGGCGGCAGAATCAACCCGAGCACTGTATGACGCCAGTTTTGTTAGATTAAAGAATATTACACTGTCTTATAGCCTGCCTGCTAAATTATTAGACAACACAAAATTCTTTACTAATGCTAGACTTTACCTTATGGGACAAAATTTAGCCACTTTTGGTAACGATATGTTTAAAAAAGTAGGCGTAGATCCTGAGGTAAACACCTCGGCAAACTCACCAGGGTCTGCTCAAGGTTTGAGTTTCTTTACCTCATCTCCAAATAAGCAAATTACACTTGGTGTATCATTGGAGTTTTAATTTTGGTAAAAGCTTAAAAAGAGTTATAACTAAAAACTCTAAATAATTAAGTAAATATTAATATGGTGATAAAAGAAAAAAATAACCAAATAAAACCCTCATTAAGGCTAAAAATAATTTTAGAAAAATTAATCTGTTTTTCCTAGTATAAAAACAGTTGTATGTAAAAAGGTATTCTTAACAGTTTAACCTAACACATTGAAAATATGAACTTTTAAACATAATTTATTCGTATGAAAAATATATTTAACATTTTGGTTTTAGCACTTTGTTGCTTTACAGCATGTGACCATAAACTAGATATTGAGCCCGAACAATCTTTATCTGATGAAGTGGCTTTTAGCAGTTTTAACAATGCTAAGGGAGTTATGATTGGCACCTACAACCTAATGATGGATGTAGCTGTTTTTGGTAGTATTCCACAAACACTATCAGATTGTATGACTGATAATATTAACTTTTCGGGCGAGCTTCCTAATATGCAAGGGTTTAATAACTTTATTATTACTTCAACGAACTCAATTCCCAATGATAATTGGAAAGACACCTATCAAATTATAGGAACAACCAACACCATTATTCAAAATGCACCAAACATACCCGATGCATCCAATGAACAAAAAGCAGCCATGATTGGGGAAGCTAAATTTATAAGAGCTTTATCATATTTTCTTTTATCAGAATTGTATTCACAACCCTATCAAGTAAGCAATGGAGAAAACCTGTCTGTTCCTATTTACTTAAAACCTTTTGATGGTGTTAATTTTGAATTAAAAGCCAGAAATTCTTTAAAACAAGTATATGATCAAGTAGAGCTAGACCTTAAAGATGCCGAAACATCACTACCAGCTCAGGTAAGGCAAGGGTTTCCTAGCTCGGCGTCTGCAACAGCTATGCTAAGTCGCCTTTATTTATATAAGAGAGAATGGGATAAAGCGGCTACTGCTGCCCAACGCGTTATTTCAGGGAATTACGCATTACATCCAGATTTATCGTTTTACAGCACAATAAGCAGCGAAATTATTTTTTCTTTAGAACATACAGCAACCGTATCAGGAACAGCCGACAATGATATAGAAGAAAGTTTTGCTGGTTGGGATGCCTACTATAATGGCAGAGATGGTGGAGGGCGTGGAGATGCCGAGTTTTCAGATGATTTGGCAACATTATTTCAAGAAGACCCTATGGATGCAAGAGGTTTGTTTAAAGAAACCGGAACCGATTTTGGTGGATCACCTGCCCAATATACTTTAAAATATAATAACCCAGATGGATCGAGTGATTTTCCTATGATACGAATTGCAGAAATTATGCTCAATAGAGCCGAAGCTTTAGTGCATCTTAATGGAATAAATCAAGAATCGGTAGATTTAGTTAGTGATATAAGAGAACGTGCCGGAACCTCCAGATGGGATATAAACAATTTTACTTCAGATGAAGAATTATTAGAAGCAATCTACATTGAAAGACGAAAAGAATTGTGTTTTGAAGGACACCGAAGAATGGACCTTTTAAGAACAGGTAAGCCTTTAAGATCGAGCACAACCATTTTTCCAAATGAAGTAACAGTAGAAAATGCAGGACTTAATGTAATGGCTGGAAATAATTTAGCTATTTGGCCAATACCTCAAACACAGTTAGACCAAAATACTTTATTTTTAGTATCATCCCATTTCCAAGTTTCTTTTTTATTCTGATTATTTTTATTAATAAAAGTTAAATGATCTTCCTGAAGATTATTTTTACATTTTGCAAAAAAAAGTTCTGGTAAATTATTATATTGTTCTAAACTCATGAATCTTTGGTGCGGATGAACGGACTTGAACCGTTACACACTTGCGCGCATCAGATTTTGAGTCTGACGTGTCTACCATTCCACCACATCCGCAATTGTTTTATTGATAGTCTTTTTTTCATAAGATTATCACTAAAAGTTAAAAATGATAAGTAATTGCGTTAGTTGCTAATTAAAAAAATTATTTATCATGCCAAATAATTCGTAATACTTATTTACTTGTTTAAGATATAAAGAGGGATTTTATGATAAAAAATCTTTTAAAAAAGACCGTTGCCTTAGCTGCCCATAAAAGTGCAAAAGCTT
>JALRJA010000246.1 GCA_023255235.1 Flaviramulus sp. | reverse complement strand
AAGCTTTTTACAACGACTAGGCGTTAATGTAAATAGTGTTGACCCACGCACTATTAAACTCTTTGGTCATGGTGGTGATATGATTCCGTTTTCTAATGCTGTTCCATATCCTTTTGATGTGCCTGAAAATGCCATAAGGTTTATAGGTGAAGAAGATGGTGTTTTTAATAACGACGATTATATTTTGTTTTATGCAAAAGGACCAAAAGCGTTTAATGAAGAAAATTTAACTCATATTAATTGTTATACTGATAAAACTTACTACTATATAAACGTTAGTACAGGGTTTGGTAAACGTATTCAGCCATTTGCACAGCCTACAGGAACTATTAATATGGCAATTACCACTTTTGATGATTATAAATACCATGAAATTAATGAGTATAATTTATTATCTCTAGGAAGACGTTGGTTTGGAGATAGATTTGATATTGAAAGCACTAAAGAATTTAAATTTAATTTTCCAGACATAGTAACAACAGAACCAGTAGATATAAGTGTTGTTGTAGCAGTAACCTCTTCAAGTCCAAGTAGAATGGAAGTAGTGGTTAATGAACAGCCTGTTGATGTATTAACAATTTCTGCAATTTCATCACCAGTTTATGCAAACGGTAGAACCTATAAAGGCAATATAAACACTACAACACCAACAATTTCTGTTAAACTTAATTTTGATAATAATGGAAACCCTGTAGCATTGGCATATGTAGATTATATTTCAGTAAGTGCAAAAAGAGCTTTAAAATTTTATAACAAGCAATTTCAATTTGAAAACAAAGCGGTTCAATTAGCATCTGGTATAGGGCAATATACCATAGAAAATGCTACACAAATTTCAGAAATATGGGAAGTAACAGATATATATAATATTTCAAATTACATACATCAAGAACAAACCCCCAATCTAAGCTTTACATCTACCTTAGGAAGCTTAAAAACCTTTGTGGCTTTAACACCCCAAGATTTTTATGAACCAAAAATAGACTCAAAAACAGGTGTTGCCAATCAAAATATTAAAGGCACTATATTTCAAAATAATCAAGGGCAGTTTCAAGATATAGATTACCTAATAGTAGCACCAAATAATTTACTATCTCAAGCAGAACGACTAGCACAAATAAATAGAAATCAATACAACTTACATGTAAAGGTAGTTGGTTTAAATGAAATTTACAACGAATTTAGTTCTGGTAATCAAGATATTGGTGCCATAAGAAATTTAGTAAAATATATTTATGATAATGCTAGTACACCAGATAAAAGGCTACACTATTTGTGTTTATTTGGAGATGCTTCTTTTGATTATAAAGACAAAATACCTAATAACACCAATATAGTTCCTTCATGGCATGCATATGATAGCTTTAACTTTGCCAAATCTTTTATTTCAGACGATTTTTATGGTATGATGGATACCAATGAAGGAACCATGGATACCAGCGATAACCTTGACATAGCGGTAGGGAGAATTTTAGTTGAAACACCACAACGTGCTAAAGACATGGTAGACAAAATAGAATCATACTATCAAAAAGAAGCTTTTGGTAGTTGGCGAAATAATTTTGTAGTTATATCAGATGATGTTGACGAAAATTGGGAAGGCTTGTTGCAACAAACCACCGATAATATAGCCAATTTAGTAACACAAGAAAAACCATTTTTAAATCCAATAAAAATTCACTCCGATGCATTTCAACAAGAAACGTCGTCTGGAGGTGAAAGATATCCTAGTGTTACAACTGAAATAGCCAATGCCGTAGATAATGGTGCTTTGGTAATTAATTATTTTGGTCATGGTGGTGAAGATGGTTTAGCCGGAGAGCGTATTTTATTAAAAACAGACATTAATGGATTTCGAAATTTATGTAAACTAAACTGTTTTGTTACCATAACTTGTGAATTTACCAGATTTGATAACCCTTTTAGGCAAACAGCAGGAGAGTTTACCTATTGGAACAAAGAAGCTGGAGCCATAGGTTTGATTACTACAACAAGACAAATTTATGTCAATTTTGCCATCAGATTTAATAATACAATTGGTCAATACCTATTTTCTTACAGTGACAATGATAATTTTCAAGATGACGAATACCCATCAATGGCAGAAGCATTAAGGCTAACAAAAAGCCACCCAAACGTGGCAATAGATACTCAAAAACGCTTGGTGTTTTTTATTGGAGATCCTGCTATGAAATTAGCCTTTCCCAAACCCAATATCAAACTAACCCATATAAACGATACACCTATTACACAAGCAACCGATACCCTTAAAGCATTAAGCTATGTAAAATTAGCAGGCGAAGTTACCGATGTGTCTGGAAATGTACTAACAAATTACAACGGCACACTTTCAACAACTATTTATGATAAACCATTACAAAGAGAAACCCTTGCTAACGATGGAATACGTTTAAATGGACAACTAGTAAAACTTAATTTTGAAACACTTGGCGAAATTATATTTAGAGGACAAGCTTCTGTTAAAAATGGTTTATTTGAGTTTGATTTTGTAGTACCAAAAGATATTGGTATTCCTGTTGGGTTTGGTAAGGTTAGTTTTTATTCAAAAAACCTAGACCTAACCTCAGACCAAGCAGGTGCAAGTATTAACCAAGTTAAAATAGGCGGCATAAATGAAAATGCAGATCAAGATAACACAGGACCACTCATAACATTATTTATGAATGATGAAAATTTTGTCTCTGGCGGTATTACTAATGAAGAACCTACATTATTGGCAAAACTAGAAGACATAAACGGTATTAATACCGCTAGTGGCATTGGGCATGATATAGTTGCCATACTAGATGGAGATGAAACCAATCCGTTTGTTTTAAATGACTATTATCAAACAGAACTAGATGATTACACCAAAGGCACTGTTACTTTTCCATTTAGAGATCTAGAACCAGGCTTACACACACTAACACTTAAAGCTTGGGATGTGTATAACAATTCATCAACCTCTGAAATTCAATTTATTGTTTTTGATAAAGATGATAATTTAGTTATCAATAATGTGCTTAATTATCCAAATCCTTTTGTAAATTATACCGAATTTTGGTTTAATCACAATAGTTCAGAACCTTTAGACGTTTCTATACAAATATTCACCGTTTCTGGCAAACTTGTAAAAACCTTAAATGGGCAAACATCTGGAGGTGTAAAAACAACCAGCTCTTTGTCAAGAGATATTATTTGGGATGGTAGAGATGACTTTGGAGAAAAAATTGGTAAAGGGGTTTATATATACAAGCTAAAAGCTCACGCAAGCCTTTTGAATAAAACAGTAGAAAAAATTGAGAAACTTGTAATACTATAATAATAAATTATATTTGCTAAATCAAAATGACTTCATGAAAAATTTAACACTAATAGTAATAATATTTGTATTTATAACCAAAATAAATGCTCAAACAACAACTATAATACCAGAGAATAATGGACGCGTTATTACCACAGGAATCCCCTTTGTGTTAATTGCACCCGATGCACGTGCAGCAGCACTTGGCGATATGGGAGTAGCAACAAGTGTAGATGCTTTTTCTCAACAGTGGAATTCGTCAAAATACGTGTTTTCTGAAACCAAATCTGGAATAGGCGTTAGTTACACACCATATTTAAGCAGATTGGTAAACGATATTTTTTTAGGAAACCTTACCTATTTTAATCGAATAGATGAACGTAGTGCTTTTGCAGCAAGTTTAAAATATTTTTCATTGGGAGATATAGAATTTGTAGATGTCTTGCCAAATGGAGATTTAACAAACCAATTAACACAAAGACCCAATGAGTTTGCCATAGACGCCTCATACGCTTTGCGTTTATCTGATCAGTTTGCTATGTCTGTAGCCATGCGATTTTTAGTGTCAGATTTAAGACTAGATGATGGTAGTGGTAACACAGATGGCGCAAGTACATTTGGGGTTGATATTTCAGGATATTACCAAAGTGAAGAGGAAGCTTACAACGATTTTAATGGCCGTTGGAGAGCTGGTTTTGCCATTCAAAACTTAGGACCAAAGTTTAAATACACCGAAGATGGTTCAGAAAATTTTCAACCAACCAATCTAAGACTTGGTGCTGGTTTTGATTTTATTTTTGATGATTATAACAAAGTTGCCGTAACAGCTGAGGTAGCTAAACTACTAGTACCAACACCACCAGCATTAGGAAACAGATATAATTTTACCGATAATAATGCCAATGGGGTTTATGATGAAGATGTTGATGATTTAGATAACTTGGTTGAAAGTGATGTTATCATTGGAGGAAAATCTCAAGACGTCAACTTTTTATCAGGTATTTTTCAGTCGTTTGGTGACGCCCCAGATGGCTTTAGCGAAGAGCTAAAAGAATTTACTTGGGCATTAAGTGCTGAGTATTTGTATCAAGACTCATTTGCTTTTAGAGCTGGGTATTTTAATGAAAGCGAAGAAAAAGGTGCTAGAAAATTTTTATCATTAGGAGCCGGCTTCAAAGCCAATGTGGTAAATATAGACTTGTCGTACTTATTTTCAGCTTCAAAAGTACAAAGTCCTTTAGAAAACACATTGCGTTTTTCATTAACCTTTAATATAGGTAGTGGAGAATATAATGAATACTAAATAAGATATTTAAAACAACATTAAAAACTATTGCAATTTGTAATAGTTTTTTTTATCTAAAAAAATATTGAATACATTTGGGTATGAAGGAAATAAAAATAGAAACCATATTACAGGTTTTTGAAAATGTTAATGAGCTTCCGCAACATATAGTTACATTAATGCAAAAAGCTGTTGAAGCTAGAGAAAATGCCTATGCACCTTACTCAAAATTTCATGTAGGAGTAGCAATACGTTTAGATAATAACCAAATTATAACGGGGAGTAATCAAGAAAATGCGTCCTATCCGTCTGGCTTATGTGCCGAGAGAACAGCCATTTATTATGCTGGGTCACAGTTTCCAAATGCTAAAATATTGCAGATGGCAATTTCAGCAGGATCAAAAAAAAATCAAACCAAAACCCCTATACCACCTTGTGGTGCTTGCAGACAAGCCATAGCTGAATACGAAATCAAACAAGAATCACCCATTGAGATTTATTTTATGGGTGAAACCGGAAAAGTGGCCAAATCTAAATCACTAGCAAATCTGTTGCCTTTAGTTTTTGATAAAGGTGTTTTATAACACTTTCTTTAAATTTTACTATTTTGAGTTTTATCTTTAATGACTAAAGTATTACTTTTGTTGTTCGTTTATTAAATGTAATCTTTATAATGCAAAAAATAACCAAAGAGGTTTACCTTAAATGGTATGAAGATATGTTATTCTGGAGAAAGTTTGAAGACAAACTTGCCGCAGTATATATCCAACAAAAAGTAAGAGGGTTTCTCCACTTGTATAATGGTCAAGAAGCTGTTTTAGCAGGTGCTTTACATGCTATGGATTTAACCAAAGACAAAATGATAACCGCCTACAGAAACCATGTTCAGCCCATTGGTATGGGAGTAGATCCCAGACGCGTTATGGCAGAACTATATGGAAAAGCTACAGGAACCTCACAAGGTTTAGGTGGTTCTATGCATATTTTTTCTAAAGAACATCGTTTTTATGGTGGCCATGGTATAGTTGGTGGGCAAATTCCACTTGGTGCCGGTATTGCATTTGGAGATAAATACCACGGTAGTGACGCGGTTACCTTATGTTGTTTTGGTGATGGTGCTGCTAGACAAGGCTCCTTACACGAATCTTTTAACCTAGCAATGCTTTGGAAATTACCAGTTGTTTTTGTGTGTGAAAATAACGGATATGCCATGGGTACTTCTGTTAAAAGAACTGCAAATCATACTGAAATATGGATCTATACCATTTTCTATAGCAGAAATCACGTGTACGTCTTCTAGGTTTACTCCAGTAGCGACGAAGC
>JALRJA010000225.1 GCA_023255235.1 Flaviramulus sp. | reverse complement strand
TTTTTATTCCAAACAGTAACACCATCTGTATAAAAGAATAAATTACCAAAATCATCAGATATAGACGAGCATCCTTCACGCGTATTTAATTGCCCATTTAGGGTATTACTTACTGTATTATTGTTAAGGTTAAAAGTTACGCCTGCATGTTCACCAAAATACCAGTTTGAAGCTTCATTTTGTGCAAACACATTAAAACTTATAATATTGAGTAAAGCAAGCAGTAGTCCTTTTTTCATTTTTTAATATCCTTGGCAACCAAAGATATTATAAATCTCGCTTTTTTAATAAAAAGTAAGACCAAAAGATAAACAAAGCAGTCCAAATTAAAACAATGCTAATTTCATACCAATGTACCGCATAGTCATAAGCTAGTTGGGTTTTATCTGGAAATTTTGTTATGGCAATACGCTGAAATGGTTGCTCTATAAGGTTGTACATTGATTTTAACGGAAAGAAATTTTGAATTTTTTCGGCTGTATTTACTTCTAGTTTCCAAGCCATTAAACCAAAAACAATCCACTCAAAAATATATAATACAAACAAAAAGGCAAGTGCAAACGCCGATCGTTTTATTAGCATTCCAAAAAATAAACACAAACTAAAAAAACCAACTAATTTTACAAAGTAAGCTACTAAAAAAATAGTTTCTTTAATAATGATATTAAATTCATTATAACTAGAATAGTAAAGACCTATAAACAACGATATTAACCCAATTAATACCGTTGATACTAAAGAAAAGAAAACAATAGTATAAAACTTTGATAGTATAAATTCTTTTTTACTTAACCCATCAATTAAATTTTGTTTTAAGGTTTTGTTGCTGTATTCATTTCCTATCATGCTTACAACAACAATGGCAAAAAAGAACTTAAATTGAGATGCAAAAAAAGTTGTTAAATGCCAAATTATAGGAAAATTAAACACACCAAGCTCACCTAATTCTAAGGTAAAAAACCCAAAAACATTTATTTTTAAAGACGATAAGATAATTACAAAAAATGGTAAAATGAATGATATAAAAATGAGTATTTTACTGGTTCTATTTAACAGCAGTTTATGTAATTCTAATGATAATAGTCTAAACATATACTTGGGTTAGTTGTTTTGGTTATTGGTTAACTGTAAAAACTGTTCTTCTAAGCTTTCCTTACGTTGCACTAGATGGGTAAGAATAATGCCTTTTTCAAATAAAAATTTATTAAAATCATCAGATTTTATAGGCTCATTTAAAAAAGCGGTTACTAAATTATCTTTAATAATTATTTTTCCAAAGGTTTTGTTGTTTTCAAGCAATGCAACCAATTCATCTTGTTTGTTACATTTTAACTCAAAGAAGCCATGGCTAGAAATCATTTCATCAACACGACCAGAATATAATTTAATGCCTTTTCTTAGTACAACTACATGCGTACATACTTTTTCAACTTCGTCTAATAAATGTGATGCCAGTAAAATAGTGGTTCCTTTTGCGGCTATTTGTTTTATAATTTCTCTAATTTGATGAATGCCTTGTGGGTCTAATCCGTTTGTGGGTTCATCTAGTATTAAAATTTCTGGGTCATTTAAAAGTGCAGAGGCTATTGCCAAACGCTGTTTCATACCTAAAGAGTAGGTCTTAAATTGGCTGTTTTTTCGCTCTAAAAGACCTACAATTTCTAGTTTTTCATCTATTTTATTATAATTTACACCTTTAATTTTACACACTAACTTTAAGTTTTGTGTGGCTGTCATGTAGGGATAAAAATTAGGGCGCTCTATAATGGCACCAACTTTTTTTAAAGCATCATGAGTTGATACACTACCGTCAAACCAATAAAAATTGCCTTCTGTTTTATTAACAACGTTTAGAATAACACCTAGAGTTGTAGATTTACCACTTCCGTTTGGACCCAAAATGCCATAAATATTGCCTTTATTTATACTGAATGATAGGTTTTTAACTGCCGTTAAGTAACCAAATTTTTTTGTGAGATTATTAATTGTAAGAATGGTTTTCAAATAGAAATGGGTTTTTAATAAAAATTAAATAGTTGTATTTACCTTTGCTAGTATG
>JALRJA010000221.1 GCA_023255235.1 Flaviramulus sp. | reverse complement strand
CACATGGAATCACCTTCTTTGCAATCAGATTTAAAGCGATTAAAAGAAAAGGTTGATGCCGGAGCAGATTATATAGTTACCCAAATGTTTTTTGATAATAAAAAATTCTTTGAATTTGTTGAGAAAGCCAAAGAAGCAGGTATCAACATACCCATTATTCCTGGTATAAAACCCATTGCTGTAAAGCGTCATTTACAGTTATTACCACAAGTTTTTAAAATAGATATTCCAGAAACTTTAATTAATGAAGTTGAAAAATGCAGCAATAATGCTCAAGTTCGTCAAGTTGGCATTGAGTGGGCTGTAGAGCAATCAAAAGAACTTAAAAAGGCAGGTGTGCCTGTTTTACATTATTATTCTATGGGTAAGAGTGATAATATAAAAGCAATTGCATCACAAGTATTTTAAATATTAGGTTATTTTTACGTGATAAATTCTATTTATGAAGCAATATCTGGCATGTATTTTTTGCATGATTTTCTGTTTTTCTTTCTCACAAGACAAAACCCATACATCCTATTTTGATATTAATTATTTTAAAGGAACTATTGCTTTACACAATAATGATATTCTTCATTTAATAAATGGTCATCCAGAAGGTTTTATTTTAGCCTGGAACAAAAAAACATACGGATTTAACCAATGGGAACAACGTTATAATTACCCAGATTATGGCGTGTCTTTGGTATATCAAAACTTAAAAAATCCTGTTTTAGGCAACAATTTGTCACTTTATGCTCATTACAATTTTTACTTCTTTAAAAGAAATTTAATGTTTAGAATAGGTCAAGGTTTAGCCTATAATAACAACCCTTATGATAAAGAAACAAACTTTAAAAATGTAGCCTTTGGCTCAAACTTAATGAGTAGTACTTACGTGATGCTTAATTATAAAAAACAACACCTTTTTAATAATTTTGGTATCCAAGCAGGATTGTCTTTAATTCACTACTCTAATGCTAATGTAAAAGCACCCAATGCCAGTATAAATACAATTGCCTTAAATTTGGGTGTTATTTATAATTTTGAAGAAATACTAGCGTTTCAAAAAAACCTAGATGAAACTGATAATAAGTTTACCCAACCCATTAAGTACAATCTTGTTTTTAGAACAGGTATAAATGAAAGCGATGTAGTTGGTAGTGGCCAGTTTCCGTTCTATGTTTTTTCGGTTTATGCCGATAAACGAATTAACAGAAAAAGTGCTTTACAGTTTGGAACTGATGTGTTTTTTTCAAACTTTTTAAAAGATCTTATTTATTATAAAAGTGTATCATTTCCAGAAGATAACATTTCTGGTAATGAAGATTATAAACGTGTAGGCGTTTTTGCCGGACATGAATTATTTGTAAATAAAACATCAATTGAAACACAATTAGGATATTATGTTTATTATCCTTTTGATTTTGAAGGACGAACCTATTTTAGATTGGGTTTAAAACGCTATTTTAATGATAAATGGTTTGCTGTATTAACATTAAAATCTCATGGAGCTAAAGCCGAAGCTGTAGAATTTGGAATTGGTGTAAGATTATAAAAACCAAAACAATTCTTGAAGCAAGACCTAGTATTTAATAAAATCAAAAAGGTATAAATACGCATAAATTAACAACAAACAAGTAGATGAAAAATAAGTTGATAAAAACACTTTCTTTAGTAACTTTTATAGTTCTATTTACTTGCGACACTGAAAATGCAGCCGATTGTTTTCAAAAAGCAGGCAGTATTATTAAGCATGAAATAACCCTAGATAGTTTTGATAAAATACTAGTAAATAGAGATATTGAAGTTCAAATTCAAGAAGGTGAAGAACAAAAAGTAATTATTGAAACAGGTAAAAACTTATTAAACGATATTACGGCTATTGTTACTAATAAGAAACTAACCTTAACTAACAATAATACCTGTAATTATGTGCGTGATTTTGGAATTACCAAAGTTTACATAACATCGCCCAATATTACAGAAATTAGAAGCTCTACACAATATGAGATAAGTTCTAAAGGCGTTTTAACCTATCCTAATTTAGTAATTTTATCTGAAGATTATAGTGCACCAGATACCTTTACAAACGGCGATTTTAGATTGCAAATAGATAACAATTCATTTCGTTTGGTTTTTAATAATATTTCTAATTGCTTTATTTCAGGAAAAACGAATACTATGAATATTACCTTTGCTTCAGGAACAAGCCGTTTTGAAGGCAGAAATTTAGTTGCTCAAAATGTTACAATCTGGAACAGAAGCTCTAATGATATGATTGTAAACCCACAGCAATCAATAACCGGAAAAATTTCAGGAACAGGTAACGTTATTGCGGTAAATAACCCACCAGTTGTTACAGTAGAACAACAATATAAAGGTCGCCTTATTTTTGAGTAAATTTTTACCATGCTACGGTAGTATACAACAATATTTTTTAGCTTAGTTTGTTGTGTGTGGTTGTTTTTACCCAAACCAAAAACCTGATGCGATGATTTTTACATGCTTTTATTTATAATCTTAAATTAACTCCACAAAAATTTTACTAATGCCAATTTATATTTGGTTTAATTTTAGAACTGCTTTGTGTGTGCAAAGTGGTTCTTGTTTTTTTAATAGACATAATCAAAACATCCTTCTCTAATTTCTACAACATCACCATCATCATTGATGGCATCAAACCAAAACGTTCCTGAGATTATAGAGTTAGAAAGGTCTACTCTTGTTATTGTTAATTAGCCAGTAGATGTTGAGTTAGTATAATAGTAAATTTTAGTATTTATCGTATACAATCCCCCACCACCTGTAAAATCACCATCAACTTCATTATTCTTGTTAAGAATATAGGGTTGTCCTTCTTGAAAACTTACTCTTAAAGTCCCTATAGTAACACCTTTTAACCCGGCACCTCTTTGATTATCAAACGATAAACTAAAGAAAAACTCCCCACCAACAAACTCATAGAATATGGCAACAGCAGGATAAATGCCTTTTCGGTGTGGTAAAAACACCTTGCCATTTACAAGACAACCTACAGTGTTTTCGCCTGTTTGAGTTTCAGGTGGCAATTGGTCTATTGGGTTGGTAGGGTTGTCGTCGTAGTTGTAACTTATTGTACTTAATAGAATTAGGGCAGTTGTTATTGAAAATAGTTTTTTTATAAGTTTTATGTTAAGAATGTTATTGAGTAAATTTCATATCAAATCGACCGTTTCGGATTTGTCTTAAATCGTCATTTTGGTCAATAATATCAAACCAAAAAGTTCCTGACACTGTTTGATTATCTATATCAAGATGAGTAACGGTTAATTCGCCTGAATACTGTTCTGAAGTAAAATAGAAATCTCCATTAAAGCCATATTTAGCATTAACATTACCTGTCGCCTCTTCAAGTAATTGATACGTCTCTCCTGCTTTAAGTTCTCTAGCAAATGTAGAGAGAGATATAGAGAGAAGATTAAAATCAGCATCACGTTTGTT
>JALRJA010000152.1 GCA_023255235.1 Flaviramulus sp. | reverse complement strand
AAAGCTGTGCCAAGTGCAGCCATACCTTTACTAACCAATGCTCCTGCTTGTGAACCCGCATTAATTCTAACAGAAACATAAATTACACCTTGTGATTCTATAATGTAGCCTTTGTTGTTTTTTTTAACGCTAGTTTGGTTTGCATCAATAAATAATTGTGTATTTCTACCATCTCCAATTTTGTGAACATAGGGTGTGCTTTGTGAAACCGACCCATAAATATAGCCTGCAATACCTAAGCCTACAGGTTTTATAATAAAATTGATACTCGCAGTACTGGGTGTTGAAATATATAAATAATGATCTAGAGGTGTTGAAGAATTAGCACCCGATTCGGTGATTGGGGGTATATAGTGAGTTTTACTTAATTGTGCATATACCATTGTAGCATTAAACACTATTAATGCAACTAATAACCTTTTGAACAGTTTCAATTTGTACATTATAAATTATTAAATATCGGATTTGTTTAAAGGCAAAGCAAAATACAATATTTAATTTTATTAGACTAAATAAAATCTTGAAGGTTTATTTTATAAAAAATCTTTTTTTAGATGATTATATTTTAGCGTTTTAATGTAAAATGACCTTTTATATCAAAGGTTTTACCGTCTTGTAGCACTTTAGCTAAAAACCAGTAGTCATCTGCAGGCATATTTTTACCATTATAAGTGCCATCCCAACCAATGGCAGTATGAGGCAAGGTTTTTAAAAGTTTTCCATATCTATTAAAAATATAAATAACAGTACCGGGTATTTCATTAATGCCTATAATATGCCATGTGTCAAAAAAAGTATCGTTGTTTGGTGTAAAAAATTTTGGAATATCAACAACTACAACTTGGGTAGTAACATCGTCACAGCCATTCAAATCTCTAATAGTAACATGGTGAAGACCAGGAGTTACATTTTCAAAAACGTTTGATTGTTGTGCAATACCATCATCTAAAATAAACACATAATTACCCAAGCCACTAACATCAACAGTAATGCTATTGGGGTCTGCAAAATCTACGGTAGTTGTAAAGTTTATGGTGGCATTTTCAGACTCAATCACCCTAAATTGTTTAGTAAAAGAACAACTATCAGCATTAGGGTAAGACCTTGTTGCGGTAACCCAATAATCGCCAATTTGAGTAGGGTCATGCAACTCAATTCGTTGGGTTGTTTCACCCGTTGACCAAACATAGGTGTCATCAGGGTTTCCTGTGTAAGCGTCTAGTATAAGAGGTAAATCATTGAGACAGATAGCAACAACATCTTCAATGGGAATAATAGGTAATGGATTTATTATAGTATTTAAAGCTATGCTATCAAAACAGCCTGCTGAGGTTTCAGCTTTTACATATACAGTTTGAGAATTAGTAATAGGGTAGTTAGTTAGTTGTGAATTTGGTATTGGTATATTAAGATCTTGATCTTGATAAAATGAAAAGATTACACTGCCAAAACGAACGTTTTCTATTTGAAAAATAGCTGTAGCTAAATCAATAGTTGGACTAAAATCATCTTGTGTGTCACAAACAGGTGTAATGCTAGCTGAAGCTATAGAAGGTGTTGGAAAGGTAATAAACCTAACTTCTTCAATAACATAGCAAGCACTTACTGTATTTTCTATTCTGGCATAAAACTGCCCTTGACGTACTGATGTTGAAAAAACATTTGGTAAAAAACTACTTGCATTTATATTAGCTTCTTCAAAAGTTAGATAAAATTTAATATCTAAAACATCTGAACTACCAGAGGCAAGTTCTTGTCGTTTCGATTCAAAATCAAAGGTATGAGAACCTGCTGTTATTTGACAAACTGTTGGGAAATTAGTGAAATTTGTATTGTATCTAGGTAAAATACCCACAATTAAATTAAAAGAGGTTGTAATATAACAGTTGCGATCTGATAGTCTTTCAACACGAACATAAATGGTTTCATTACCAGAACTATTATAAGGTATTGTTTTATCAATAGGTATGCTGAAGTTAGAGTCTTGAAAATAATAAACAGCATAACCAGTTTGACCATTTAAAATTTCAGCATCTTTTGTTTCGAGGTCAAAATTGGCACTAGTTATTACCGAATTACTGCATATTTGATATGGTGTTATATTGGGCATAATGTGCATCCTATTTATAGTAATTCGAAAATTCACAATCCTAAAACACCCGTTTGTAGTTTGTTCTATTCTCACATAGATTATTCTTGAACCTGTTTCATAATTATCAATTTCTGAATCAGGAATGCGGTTTGTTCTGGTTTGTGCATTATTTAAAGACTCATAAAAATGAATATTTAGACCTTGTGTATTGGTTACAATTTCTGGAATTTTATCTTCGAGATTTACAAAGACACTATCATCTTGATCATTATCACAAACTAACATATCACTAGGATTATTTACTAAAGGTGCCGGGATTACATTGATACTAAAACTGTTAATAGAATAACACCCGGAAGTATTGGTGTAAATGCGAACATAAAAAGTATTGGAGGCAGTATTATAAAATCGCGGTAATGGATTGATATCATTAACGGCATTGGTTGCGCTAGTATAATAGCTCAAATTAAACCCTGTAGCACCACCAATTATGGCACTATTGAAGGAGTTGAAATCAACCATTGTAATTCCATCACTATCATCATCACAATAAGGGATGGTATTTACAGGCGGAAAGGATGTTCCTTGAGTTACTTCAAGTGAAAATTCGGCAACTTCAGTACAGGTACTGCTTTCTAAAGTAATGTATAAAATGGTTGGTGCAGCATTGGTTATTAAAAAAAGGTTTGCCGGATTAATGGCTGGCGAACCATTTGTTCTGTTTGCTTCTGAAGCGTAAAAGGTAATCGTAATATCGGGTAACCCATTGATGATTTCAATACCCAACAAATTCAAATCAACTTCAAAAATACCGTCATTATCTTCATCACAAAAATAAAAACCTGGTACAGGAATGTTGGTGGCTGTAAGCAGTAGGTTGGTGTGAATTTCAATAGGAACAATAGCATAACAACCTGTTACACTGTCTACAAGCCTTATATAAATAATTTGTTCATTAGGATTGGTATTTATATAGCTTTGCGGATTTGTTATGTGGGTACTTCCAGATTCAGCATCACTAAAGCTGGTATGGTATGTAGGTGGTAAAAAACCAGTGGCACCATTTAAAATATCATTTAATACTTGGGTTAAATCAAAAGTAGCAAAGCCATCATGATCGGTATCACAAGCATCAATAAATTGAGTCTCTCTGTTTATTTGGGTATTACCATTGGTAACGTTAATTGTTAAGGTATTGCCATTGCTGGATGCACAACCTGTTGTACTATCAACCACTCTTATATAAACTAGGTTATTGGGTGCAGTATTAACATAAGGTAAAGGAATTGGGTTAGCACCAGTATTGGCATCTGCTTGTGTATAATGGTAACTAACAGACAGATTGGGGTTACCGCCTGTTATTTCAGTATCTTTTTGGTCTAAAAAAATTTGAGTTCTACCATCTGGGATACTATCATTATCACAAACATCAAGACTAGTAGGTTGTATAAAATTAGGCATTGGGGTTATTACCAATTCAAAATCACCGTAAATTAGGCAACCGTTATCTGTATCTTCAATACGAATATAAATGGTTCTAGGTGTTGTGTTTATAGGTGTGGTTATGTTGTTTGAGGGGTTATTTATAGCATCGTCATTAGTAAAATAATAAGATATTGTATAATTTAAAGGTAAGTCTGCAATAGCATTTTCAACATCGGTATTTTTGGTTGACAGATTAAACGTTTCT
>JALRJA010000140.1 GCA_023255235.1 Flaviramulus sp. | reverse complement strand
ATTAAGATGATAGTTGATTAATTTGATATAATTTATATTGTAAATTTAAAGGTTGTAAAAAAAGCGACTTGCGAAAGCCCGACCTAAAAGGGAACGCCATTAAAAATATAAAATCAATAATCGCAAATCGTAAATCAATTGATTATCTTTGTGCTTTTAAATTTTTATTGTATTTAAACTATGTCGCAATTATCAGAGCAAGAGCTTGTAAGAAGAGAGAAGTTAGCAAAATTACGCAAAATGGGAATTAACCCATATCCTGCAGATTTATACCCTGTTACAAACACATCGCAATCTATAAAAAACGCTTTTGTAGAAGGCGGAAAAGTAATTATTGCAGGGCGTTTAATGTCTAGAAGAATTCAAGGTAATGCTAGTTTTGCAGAGCTTCAAGATGCTGAAGGACGCATACAACTGTACTTTAATAGAGATGAAATTTGTGCTGGTACAGACAAAAGTAAATACAACGATGTTTATAAAAAACTGTTAGATATTGGTGATTTTATTGGTGTTGAAGGTAATTTGTTTGTTACCAAAGTTGGCGAAAAAACGGTTATGGTTAAAAATTTTACCTTATTAAGTAAGGCATTAAAACCCTTACCCTTACCAAAATTAGATGCAGAAGGTAACATACATGACAAGTTTGATGACCCTGAGCTTAGATACAGACAGCGCTATGCCGATTTGGTGGTTAACCCTCATGTAAAAGAGGTTTTTGTAAAGCGTACTAAACTATTTAACGCCATGCGTAATTTTTTTAATAAGGCTGGCTATTTTGAGGTTGAAACACCTGTTTTACAGCCTATTCCAGGTGGTGCTGCCGCACGTCCGTTTGAAACTCATCATAACGCTTTAGATATTCCGTTATACATGAGAATAGCAAACGAATTGTATCTTAAACGCTTAATTGTTGGTGGTTTTGATGGGGTTTATGAGTTTTCTAAAAACTTTAGAAATGAAGGTATGGATAGAACTCATAATCCAGAGTTTACAGCCATGGAAATTTATGTTGCTTATAAAGATTATAATTGGATGATGACTTTTTGCGAGCAATTATTAGAGCATTGTGCTGTTGCTGTTAACGGTACAACCAAAGCTACTTTTGGCAAGCATAATATAGATTTTAAAGCACCCTATGCACGTGTTACCATGTGTGATTCTATTAAGCATTTTACAGGTTTTGATATTACCGGAAAAACAGAAGCAGAGATAAGGCAAGCTGCCAAAGATATGGGTGTAGAGGTAGATAATACCATGGGAAAAGGAAAGCTTATTGATGCTATTTTTGGAGACAAATGTGAGGCTAACTATATTCAGCCTACTTTTATAACAGATTATCCAAAAGAGATGAGTCCTTTGTGTAAAGAGCATAGAAACAACCCAGAGTTAACAGAACGTTTTGAACTAATGGTTTGTGGTAAAGAAATTGCCAATGCCTATTCTGAACTCAATGACCCAATAGACCAACGAGAACGTTTTGAACACCAAATGGAATTGGCTAAAAAAGGCGATGATGAAGCTACCGGTGTTATTGATTATGATTTTTTACGTGCTTTAGAATATGGTATGCCTCCTACTTCTGGAATGGGTATTGGTATGGATAGACTTATTATGTTTTTAACCAATAACCAGTCTATACAAGAAGTTTTATTTTTTCCGCAAATGCGACCTGAAAAAAAGCCTTTAGCTATAAGTGATGATGCAAAAGCCGTTTTAGAAATACTAAAAAAATATGAAAAATTGGCTTTAAATGATTTAAAAAATCAATCGGGTTTGTCTAATAAAAAATGGGATAAAACCATTAAAGAATTAACTAAAAACAAATTGGTTAAAGTTGAAAATATAGACGCTGATTTATTTGTGCTATTATTTTAAATAAACTTCATTTTATAAATTTAATTTACTTACAATCGCTTTTTAAGGTTTAGCTAAAACCTATGTGTAGTTTTTTAGTTTAAAAACACCTCAACAAACTACGGTATTCTATTTTATAAAAGAAATACCTTTCTTTTTTATGCTTTTATGTTAATAACACGTTAAAATGTTGTTGCCTATTAAACCATTACCCAAATAGGAAGTCATAATAGAAATAACTTTAAAAGATTTTAAAATGAAAAAACTAATTTTAATTACAGTTGCTTTTATCGGGTTTCACACTATAGCTTTAGCACAAGAACACAATAGAGGAAATAGGGTTGCTGGTGAAAAGGCTAACAAAATGATGACGCTATCTGCAGAAGAAATGGCTACACTACAAACAAAAAAAATGACATTGCATTTAGGTTTAAATGAATCGCAACAAGCCGAAGTTAAAAAAATAAATTTAGAAAATGCTACCAAAAGAAAAGCTATGATGGCAGCTCGTAATTCACAAAAAGAAAGTGACGAACTTGTAAAACCTACCAAAGAGGAGCGTTTAAAAATGGCTAACATGAAATTAGATCACCAAATAGCTATGAAAGCAAAAATGAAAGCTATTTTAAATGACGAACAATTTGCTAAATGGGAAAAAGCTCAAGCAAGAAAAGAAATGAAAGGAAAAAAGAAGCCCGTTGGTAACAAACGCAAGCAAAAAAATAATGAGTAAATTTTAGTTTAGTATTTTAGTTTATTGCAAAAAACGCATTTTCAAAAGAAAATGCGTTTTTACTTTTTTATAGCGTTTTGGCTACTGTATTTACTGCAGCTATTGTAAAATCTAAATCTTCATAGGTTAAAGCATCTGTTATAAACCAAGTTTCAAAAGCACTTGGTGCAATATACACACCTTGATTAAGCATACCATGAAAAAAGGTTTTAAAGGTGTCATTATTTCCTTTTGCAGCAGAATTAAAATCTACAACTTTATTTTCATCAAAATGTACCGAAATCATTGACCCTACTCTATTTACAGTATGAATTATAGCGTTATTGGTTAAAACTTCAGTAATTCCTTTATGCAAATACTGGGTTTTTTTATGCAATCTATTAAAAATTTCAGTGTCATTATTTAACTCTGTAAGCATAGCAAAACCTGCTGCCATAGCCAAAGGATTACCACTTAAAGTGCCTGCTTGATATACAGGGCCTAAAGGCGCTAAATAGTTCATTATTTCGTTTCTAGCTGCAAAAGCACCAACGGGTAAACCTCCACCAATTACTTTACCAAAACATACAATATCGGCATTAATATTATACAATTCTTGAGCACCTCCTTTTGCTAGGCGAAAGCCTGTCATGACTTCATCAAAAATCAATAAAATATCATTTGAGTCACACAGGTTTCTAAGTGC
Organism: Flaviramulus sp.; assembly: GCA_023255235.1. Classification (GTDB taxonomy): domain Bacteria; phylum Bacteroidota; class Bacteroidia; order Flavobacteriales; family Flavobacteriaceae; genus JALRJA01. The sequence goes on along the minus strand of JALRJA010000140.1, from coordinate 573 downwards.
TTGTAAAAAGTTGTCTTTAGGTGGAATACAACCCATATTCCCTGCTACGGGTTCTATAATAATACAAGCTATGTTATTTTTATTAGCTTCAATTAGTCTAGAAACATCTTCAATATCGTTGTATTTAGCCAACAATGTGTCTTTTGCTGTACCTTGAGTAACTCCTGGGCTATTTGGTGTTCCAAAAGTGCTAGCACCACTTCCAGCTTGAATTAAAAAAGAATCTGAATGTCCATGATAACAACCCTCAAATTTGATAATTTTGTCTTTTTTGGTAAAACCACGTGCTAGCCTAACGGCACTCATACAGGCTTCTGTTCCAGAATTCACAAAACGAATTTTATCAATATTGGGCACCATAGAAATGGCTAATTTTGCAATTTCTGTTTCAATCTCGGTTGGCATTCCAAATGATGTTCCTTTTTTTGCTTTTTCTATAACAGCATTTACAACAGGCTCAAAAGCATGACCTAAAATCATTGGACCCCATGAGTTTATATAATCAATTAAACGGTTTCCATCTTCATCAAACAAATAAGCTCCTTTAGCTTCTTTAACAAAAACAGGTGTTCC
>JALRJA010000123.1 GCA_023255235.1 Flaviramulus sp. | reverse complement strand
CGCATTGAAAAAGCAAAGCTTATATTGGTCAAATTGGCATCTAAAATATGTTGGGGTTGCATAGATGGGTAGTGATTAAAATCGGCTATCTGAGCATTTGCCACACAAACCAAAAAACAATATATAAGAGAAAGTCTAATCGTTTTCATTTTATTAAAGTCTTAAATCTCCCGATAAATGATAGCTGTTATTAGCAGTAGATAGTAGTCCTGCAGCGGCATCTTGCCCTGCAGTAGTAAAGCGATTTAATCTGTGATTGATAGTTACACCTGCTGCTCCAACAATGTTTACAGGATCGCCACCAATTTGGTAAATACTTATGTTGTAACCAACTGGTAATCCGGCCGGTACTGTTAAGGTTAAGGTAGCCACTGGATTGCTTGTTCTATTAAAGGTTAGTACGTTCCCGTTGTCGGCTGGTGTTAGGGTGTAATTTGTAACTAAGGGTAGTACTTGTGCTGATGCAGGTAAAACCCTTATCCATAAAGCACCATCCCAAATAAAAACACTATTGGGTATAGTTGTAGAATTAAACCAAACATCGCCTTCAACAGGGTTATTTGGTTGAACTAAACTAGTAGTAACCGTATTATTTTCAACACTAACACGATTTCCTTTACTATCTATAACTTGTTGTACCTGGGCATTGGCTAGAGTAGTAACTCCAGCCAATAGAAAAAGGCACAAGATATAGTTAAAATTTTTAAAAAAGGAATTTAGCATTATTGTTAAAATTTTACTATTACTTAAACCAATGAACTTCAATAACGTCATTTGTTGGATCTAATGTCCAGTCTGCTGGTGCTGCAGCACCACTTCTGTTTTGTATGTTCAAATTACCTGCGGTTACAGTATAATCTATACCTGCTAATAGTTTTGCTCCATTTCTGTAAACTGATACTTTAGAAATATCGGCTGGTAAATCGGTAACGGCATTGTTCCCTAGAGCTGCAGCAGTACCCCCATTATCAAATATTTGATGCCCTGAAATTACTTGTAATAAATCAGACACTCTTATTTTTTGAAAAGCACCGGTATCTTCATCTCTAATAATAACGGTCCAACCTGTACTACCAGCTGCTACATCATCATCATGATCTGAGTTATTTAAATCGGCATCGGCATTAGTTGATGCTGTTGTAATATCAGTAATTAACTGAAGACCATCTAATGCAAATGCATTTCCATCAACATCAATGTAGGTGTTTTCAGAAAGTGTACCACCCAACTGCCAGGTTGTTGTTGTAAGATTTCCAGCTTCTGTAGATGTAATTGTTGTAATACCGTTATTGGCTTGCATATACTTAATAGTTCCTTTGTTATCAATAAGCCTAATTGATGGTCCATTTGCATCAGTTTGTGCAACACCATCTGTTGGGTCTGTTGTTTGCGCATTACTGAAACTAATTGCTAAAATAGCCACAAATGCTAATCTTGTTTTTAAAAAATTTGTTTTCATTTTACTTGTTTTAAATTAATTGATTTTTGTTTTATTTATGTTTATTTTAATTGTACTATTCTTATTTCATCGCCAGCATAACAAGTGGCTTCGGGTTCTATTTCAATAGTGTTTGTGTCTATAAGGGCAAATGCAATTCGCACACCGTTTCTGTATACATCTAGTTTGTTTATATCTGTAATGCTATCTGGAGGGTTAAATCGTCTTTGTCCATCTATAGCTATTGTAATAGTTTGTTGTTGTTGCAGCAAATTTGTTGCAGGTGCTTTTTTTATCTCCCCTGTGCTGTTATCTACAACTAGAATGTTACTTGCCGTATCTAGAGTAGTATTTTGTAGACCTTGAAGTGCAAGTGTATTTGTATTACTTGTAGTTATAATAGTTGGCTGTATTAAAGCACCGCCTAATTGTACCGTATTATTAGTAATAGCAATGCCATTATTGGCATTTAGGTTATGGTTATTGTTTACATAAGCCCAATCTGTTCCGTTATAGGTATATAAACTACCCGTATCTTGGTCTACATAAATATCACCAGCTATAGGGTTTGTAACGTTATTATTGGGTAAACCACTTCCACGACTTGGGTTAATATTAATAGGTAACCAATTGGTTCCGTTCCATATGCTAAATATGTTGTTGTTACTATTAATCCAAAAATCACCAATTTGATTATTTACTGGTGCAATAACACTTGTAGTTATATTTGGTTCGTTACATAAATTTTTCCAAATTAAACCAGTAAACGAAAAAATGCATTCAATATCAGTATTATAAACTAAAGCTCCTGGAAGTGGTGTTAATGCATTTATTTCTGCGGTATTAAGACGGGTTAAAACAAAAACTTGAGAATTACTTTCTAGCTCTAAAATGGAATGGGAGTCTATAACCGATGGATTATTACCAATCTTCACTTGGGAAAAGCACCAAGTTGGTAATAATATAACAAAAGCTATTAAAATTAGTAAGTGTTTCTTTTTCACTGAAATTTGTATTACGGCAAACACATTTTCAATTGGCGAACATACTATTTACATGTAATTTTTCACAAATTATCGGATAAAGCGACTGTTTTAAACGTTAAATTACATTTCTGTTTATCTCTTTTAAAAGAGTTTTTGGTGAGTAGCGGTTTTAATGTAGTTTAAACTTCTTATACATAAAAAACTTGAAACCTTTTATACCTAATGCATAAGTGTTAAAATATGTGAATCAAAAGTTAAAAATATGTTATATGTGTTTTTTAATGAAACAAATTATTTTTTAAAGCGTCTTTAAGTTATAAAATAAATTAAATCAATTAAATTAAAACTCTCTCTCATTATGAAAAAATCAATCATTATTTCTGCCTTGGCACTTTGTTTTGCTTTTACAAACGTTAGTGCTACACCCATCTCAAAAAACAGTAAAACCTACGATTATGGATTCACCTTTCAAGTAAATCCTTTTTGCGTGTCTATTGCTAAAGGCGATATAGAAACTGTAAAGGTGCTTATTGATTTAGGTACTAATGTTAATGAAAAGTCTAACGGAATGACTCCTGCTATGTATGCTTCAAAGTATAATAGAGTTGACATTTTGAAACTTTTAATTGTGCATGGTGCTAATTTAAAGTCAAAATCTGATAAGAAAATGACTGCATTAGATTATGCTGAATTACATGGTGCTGAAGATACAGCCGCTATTATTAAATCTGAATTATTTAAAAAAAAAGATAAATGATAATAGTTATTTGAGTTAGTCACTCTGCAAAAGAGGTTGTCTTTAATAAGTTATTTTAGACAGCTTCTTTTTTTTATGTTAAGTCTTTATACATTACGTAATGCAAGCCTATGTCTTTAATATAAAAAGCGTTACCATGTATTTGATAGCCGTTTCTTTATCAAGGTTATGAAAGACATCTTTGGTTCTAAAATCAATTACAAAATAAATAGTCATCTCTATCTCCTTAAAAGTCTGTGGTATGTTTATA
>JALRJA010000044.1 GCA_023255235.1 Flaviramulus sp. | reverse complement strand
TTTTTGAATTAAATGTGAAACAATTGGAGAGTCTAACAATACCACTTCATAGCCTTTTGCTTTTGCGGTTTCAATATAGCTGTGTTGTGTTTCTGTGTCTGAAGCGTAAAGAATCACTAATTTATCATCTTTATCGGTTTGTTTTGCTTTTATTTTATTGTAAAGTTCTTCATAGGTGTAATAGGCACCATCAACCGTTGGATATAAAGCAAACGCATCGGCTTTTTCAAAGAATTTTTCTTCAGAAAGCATACCGTATTCAATAACTAGTTTAATATCATTCCATTTGGCTTCAAAATCTTCACGGTTATTATTAAAAAGCGATTTTAATTTATCGGCTACTTTTCTAGTAATATATGACGCTATTTTTTTTACAGCACCATCAGCTTGTAAATAAGAACGCGATACGTTTAACGGAATATCAGGCGAATCAATAACACCACGTAACATGGTTAAAAACTCTGGCACAATTCCTTCTACATTATCGGTTACAAAAACTTGGTTTTGATAAAGCTGAATTTTATCTTTTTGAATGTTTAAATCTGTAGTTATTTTAGGGAAATACAATATCCCTGTTAGGTTAAATGGGTAATCTACGTTTAAATGAATGTTAAATAAAGGTTCTTCAAACTGCATAGGATACAATTCTCTGTAAAAATCTTTATAATCGTCATCTTTTAAATCTGTTGGTTGCTTAGTCCATGCGGGGTTTGGGTTATTGATAATGTTATCAACAGTAATTTTTTTATGAGGTTCGGTAGTTTCTTTTCCGTCTTTATCTTTAATTTTTTTAGGAGTAAAATTGGGATCATTTATTTCTTTTGTTCCAAATTTAATTGGGATAGGCATAAATTTGTTGTATTTTAATAACAACTCACGTATTTTACTTTCTTCTAAAAAATCGGTTGAATCTTCAGCTATATGAAGAATTATTTCTGTACCTCTGTCATTTTTATCATGTGCTTCTAATGAAAACTCAGGAGAGCCATCACAAGTCCAATGTGCAGCTGGTTCTTCTTTAAAAGATTTGGTAATAATTTCTACCTTTTTGGCAACCATAAATGCCGAATAGAATCCTAAACCAAAATGCCCAATAATACCAGCATCTTTAGCAGTGTCTTTATATTTGTCTAAAAATTCTTCAGCACCAGAAAAAGCAATTTGATTAATGTATTTTTCAACTTCTTCGGCTGTCATACCAATACCTTGGTCTATAATATGAAGTTTTTTAGCTTTTTTATCAACTTTTATTTCAATTTGTGGGTTACCATAGTTTACTTTAGCTTCACCAACATTAGTTAGGTGTTTTAATTTTAAAGTAGCATCTGTAGCGTTGCTAATGAGTTCACGTAAAAATATTTCGTGATCGCTGTATAAGAATTTTTTAATAAGTGGAAATATATTCTCAACAGATACATTTATGTTTCCTTTTGTCATGGTATTTAAGTTTAATAATTTAAAATTTTTATAGGATTGATTAAGTCAAAAAAAATACCAAGAATGAAAAAGTGACAAACTGACATTATTTTTACTAAATAATATTTTGAAGTTTGCAGATTTAATTTCGTATTTTGCTAAATAAAATCAAGAAAAATGTACAATTCTAAAATAATAGGGTTAGGAAAGTATTTGCCCGATAATGTAGTTACCAATGATGATTTATCAAAGTTGATGGATACAAATGATGCTTGGATTCAAGAGCGAACAGGTATAAAAGAACGCCGTTGGATTAAGGAAGGCTCTAAAGACACATCGGCAGTTATGGGAGCAAAAGCAGCAAAAATTGCAATAGACCGTGCTGGTTTAACAAAAGACGATATTGATTTTATTGTATTTGCCACCTTAAGCCCCGATTATTATTTTCCTGGTTGTGGCGTACAAATACAAGATATGTTAGAGATGCCAACCATTGGTGCTTTAGATGTTAGAAACCAGTGTTCTGGTTTTGTTTACGCCATTTCTGTAGCAGATCAATTTATTAAAACAGGCATGTATAAAAACATTCTTGTAATTGGTGCCGAATATCATAGTAATGGTTTAGATAAAACCACTCGTGGGCGAGGTGTAACAGTTATTTTTGGAGATGGAGCAGGTGCATGCGTACTCACTAGAGAAGAAGATTTGAGTAAAGGTATTTTATCAACTCATTTACATAGTGAAGGACAATATGCCGATAAATTAATGGTAAAATCTCCTAGTATTGCACATTGGGTTCCTGAAATTTTAGAAGCTAAAGGCGAAGATATATCCTACTTTCCTTACATGGATGGGCAGTTTGTTTTTAAAAATGCAGTAGTTCGTTTTAGTGAAGTTATTATGGAGGGTTTATTAAAAAATGGACTAAAAAAAGACGATATAGATATGTTAATTCCGCATCAAGCCAATTTACGTATTGCCCAATTTATTCAAAAGAAATTTGGATTGAGTGATGATCAAGTATATAATAATATTACAAAATATGGTAATACCACAGCAGCATCTGTAGTGATTGCTTTAACCGAAGCTTGGGAAGACGGAAAAATTAAGTCTGGAGATCATGTAGTATTGGCAGCTTTTGGTAGTGGTTTTACTTGGGCAAGTGCAATTATTAAATGGTAATTACTCATTTTTTATTGCATTATCATTTATAACAAAAAACAAAAAACTCGAAAAAAGAATTTCGAGTTTTTCTTATGCGAACCTTTTAAAGACGAATTTTTTTGTAGATGATGACCAACTCTAAATAATTATTATTTCGTTTTAATTTAGATTCTATATAATTTTCAACGTTACAGTATCAGTTTTATTGTAACAACCTATTTAAAATTAATAATTTAGAGTTTTTTTGTTATTTTTCCTCTATAATTATACTAACTATAGGCTACTATATTACATATTAGGGCTTATAGTTGTTTTTAAAGAAATCCGCCACCACCAGATGCGGTATTATCATCTCGTTGTTTTCTTTTTAATGCACGGTATTTACCTCCACCAAACTTATAAGCTAAGGCTATATTCCAAGTGTTACTTTCCCAATTAAAAGCTCCAACAGAAGGGTAGGGTGTGGCACTTTGAAATTCAAAAAGCATGGTGTTAAATATATCGTTATAATTAAAACTAAATGTTGCTTTATCATCTTCTAAGAAACTATACCTAAGCCCCGTATTAACCATAAACATAGGCTCTCTTGTAAATTGAATACCTTTTTCTTTGCCACTATACATACTAAATAAAGATAAGCTTAAACTTTTTGATACTTTAAAATTATTAAAGAGTCTCATATTCCAAACAACATTGTCAACTTCGGTTTCTCTACTAATAATATCATCTATGGTTGCATTTGGTAAATCATCTGTATCTAAAATTTCTGTGATTCCTTGTTGCATTTGTGAGTATAAATCAAAACTAGCGTTTAAACTCCACCATTTAGTTGGTCGGTAGTTGCTAGATAGTTCTATGCCAAAGGCTGTGGTGTTATCAAAGTTTTCATAAGATAAAATAGAGTTAGCAGTTGTTATATCGGTTCTATCTATATAAATAAATCGGTTTATAACATCTTCAATTAGTCTGTAAAATAGACCAGCAGTTATGCTTCCATTTTTTAATTGTCTGGTGTAATTTGTTTCTATAGAATTTGTAAACTGGGGTTGAAGTTTAGGGTTTCCAAATGATGACACACGTGGTGTGCTCCACTCTCTAATGGGGTTAACTTGCTCTAAACCGGGTCTGTCAACACGACGGCTAAAACTAATTTGATAGGCGTTTTTATCAGAAGGATTAAAAGTTAAAAACACAGATGGATACAATTGAAAATAGTCATTTTCAAAAGGTATTACCTCGTTAGTATTGTCATTAAAAATTCGTAACGCATCGGCGGTTTCATTTACTTGTTCAGCTCTAACGCCTATTTGGTAGTTCCATTTTTCAAATGTTTTTCCGTAAGTGGCATAAGCTGTATAAATGTCTCTTTTGTATTCAAAATTTGTACTTGGAGTTGGTATAATAGTGCCTGTGCTTGAAAACGATTGCCCATTAGACATATAGTCTATGTCTGAATCAAACAAGCGTATTTCTATGCCAGTTTCAATTTTTGTTTTGTCGTTTAAAGGGTTTACATAATCTACATTTATTGTAGTTTGGTTTCGTTTTGTGTCAACATTATCTATATAATTAGGTGGGAAACTAAAATTAATAAAGTTAAAATTGGCTATTTCATCTTGTGCAAAATCATTATAATCTATTTCTATATCTAAGGTTTCTTCTTCTTTATCAAATTCATGTTTGTAGGCTAAATTATATTGCCCAGATGTGTTTTCCATTAAATTGTTAAATAGTTGACCTTGCGTGTTGTTTGTAATTAAGCTAATTTGTGTGTCGCCAAAGCCGTTACCTTCAAAAATATTTTGGTTTGTAAAGAATGATATGGTGTTTTTATCATTCATATAAAAATCTACACCAACTTTATAAAGGTGTGATTTGTTATTGTTGTAAAATTTAAAATCTTGCCGAGAATTATCATCTAAACGATCAATGTTTCCAAAATTGTCATATTTGCCAATGTTATTACCATAATTACCATAAAAATTTAATTTTCCGTTTCTATAATTCATATCAACAGAGCTATTAAATTTGGCATAAACTTCTTCGGTAACACCAAAATTTAAGTTGCCATTAAATCCAATTTGTGTGTTTTTATGAAGTTTAATATTAATAATACCACTCATTCCTTCTGGGTTGTATTTAGCAGACGGATTTGTAATTAACTCAATTTGTTTTATAGATGTAGATGGAATTTGTTTTAAAAGCTGTGCAATGGGTACATTGCTTAATTTTCCATCTATCATAACACGTACATTTTCATTGCCACGTAAGCTAATGTTACCGGTTTGTTGATCTACATTTACAGACGGAATATTATTCATAATATCACTTGCACTTGCACCTGCCGTAGTTAAATCTTTTCCTATGGTGATTACTTTTCTATCAACTTTTTGTTGTATAGTTGTTACTTCGGCAACTACAGTCACCTCATCTAATCCTTCGGCTTCTTCTTCTAAAAAGATATTGCCAAGATTAATATTATAATTTCCATTGCCTAATGTTACATTTTTATTGATTGTTTTGTAGCCTATGTATTGAATGCTTACAACTAATTTTCCTTCTTCAATTTTTTCAATTTCAAAAAAACCATCATCGCGTGTAATGCCGCCAGTAATGGTTTCGCCTTTTTCATTTTTAATAATAACATTTACATAGGGTAATGGTTGCTTTAGTGTGGCATCTAGTACAACGCCTGATATAGAACCTGTTTTATCAATATTTTTTTTAGAATCT
>JALRJA010000310.1 GCA_023255235.1 Flaviramulus sp. | reverse complement strand
AAGTATTTTACTAACGTTACGCAAAGCCGGTTTTTTAGGTTCTAAAAAAGGAAAACATGGTGGTTATTATTTACGAAAAGACCCGAAAGATATTTTAATGACCGATGTTATGCGTGTTTTAGAAGGTCCTATTGCTATGATACCTTGCGTAAGCTTAAACTTTTATGAAAAGTGTGATGATTGCCCAGATGAAGATTCATGCAGCGTTCATAAGTTAATGATTCAAGTGCGTGATAGCACATTAAACATTTTTAAAAATACAACCCTTGCCAATTTATCTCATAACGATACGAGTATAAAGTAGCGTTTTCTTAAAACAAGACACGTTTCTTATTTAAAACGCATTTTTTTCTACATAATCTTAAAGTATTATTAAAAATAGTTAAAGCATTTTGTACTTTAATTTAATGTTCTATATTTGCAATTCCTATTAAACCGATAGGATTAATATAAATTTTGATAAAAATGATTATTGATAACATGTTAACCAGAACTTCTACAGATGATAAAGTAGTTGATAATGCTCAAAAATCAACTGAAAAAATTAAAAGAAGTTTAGCAAAAACAATTAGTTGGAGAATAGTAGGAACTTTAGATACAATTTTAATTTCTTGGTTAATTACAGGAACTCTTTCATTAGCTCTTTCAATAGGATTAGTTGAGTTGGTTACTAAAATGGTATTATACTTCTTTCATGAACGTGCATGGAATAACATTAAATGGGGGAAATAATGATAGATAAAACAACACTAAATAACTTAAACGAGCAATTTAAAACGTCATTGCCAACAGAAATCATTACAAAAGCCTTAGAGTTTAGTAATGATGCTGTTGTAACTACCAATTTTAGACCTTATGAAGCAGCTATTTTACACGCTGTTAGTAAAGTAAAACCTGAAATTCCGGTTGTTTGGTGCGATACAGGCTATAATACGCCACAAACTTATAAGCATGCAGAACAGCTTATTAAAGATTTGAATTTACATATTTTTTTATATGTACCAAAACAAACCGCTGCCCATCGTGATGTGGTAATGGGCATTCCCAATATTAACACACCAGAACACAATGTGTTTACAGAGCAAGTCAAATTAGAACCCTTTAATCGTGCTATGAAAGAGCATAAGCCAAAAGTATGGTTTACAAATTTAAGACAAGGGCAAACAGCATTTAGAGATAGCATAGAAATTTTTAGTGTAAGCAACGCAGGTGTATTAAAAGTGAGTCCCTTTTATTATTGGTCTGATAAAAAATTAGACACCTATTTACAAGAGCATGGCTTACCAAACGAGTTTAAATATTTTGATCCAACAAAAGCTTTAGAAAACAGAGAGTGTGGTTTACATGCTTAATAATTGAATATGAAAATATATCCGCGTAAGTGAAAAAAAGAATTATTAATTATAGCCACAACAAAAATAAAATAAATCAAAAAGATTACTAAAATATAACCGAGTGAAAAAAGATACATCGCATATAAATTCATTAGAAAACGAAGCTATTTACATCATGAGAGAAGTAGCAGCACAGTTTGAAAAACCCGTATTGTTATTCTCAGGTGGCAAAGACTCTATTACGTTGGTAAGATTGGCTGTAAAGGCATTTTATCCTGCCAAAATGCCATTTCCTTTAATGCACATAGATACCGGTCATAATTTCCCAGAAACTATAGAATTTAGAGACCGTTTGGTTAAAGAATTGGGTTTAGAATTAATTGTAAGAAATGTTCAAGATTCTATTGATGAAGGCAAAGTAAAAGAAGAATCAGGGCGTTATGCCAGCAGAAATATGCTACAAACAACCACCCTTTTAGATGCTATTGAAGAGTTTAAATTTGATGCCTGTATTGGTGGTGCTCGTCGTGATGAAGAAAAAGCAAGA
>JALRJA010000082.1 GCA_023255235.1 Flaviramulus sp. | reverse complement strand
AATAACTATGTTTCATGTTGTAGATGACCATTTGGTAATTGAAGAAAAAGGTATATATAGTGTTGAAAAATTTATTATAGCCAGACGGCTTATGTATTGGCAAGTATATTTACACAAAACAAGTTTAGTAGCTGAACAATTGTTAATTAGAGTATTAAAACGAGCCAAAGAACTTTTTGAAAAAGGACAAAAATTACATGCTAGTGAACCCTTTTTATATTTTTTAGAAAACACCATAACACAAGATGATTTTAACCATAAAGCACTTGATGTGTTTTCGCAAATTGATGATTATGACATTATTTCAGCAATGAAACTTTGGCAACACCACCATGATTTTGTATTAAGTAATTTATGCCACATGATTATTAACAGAAACTTGCTTAAAATTAAGATAAAAAATAAACCCATTGACAATACTAACCTAAAAAAACACATAGATTCATTAAAAAATAAACATGCAATTTCTGAAACTGAAGCACACTATTTTGTATTTAAAGGAAGTATTTCAAATCAAGCATATAAACTCAACACAAAACAAATTAACATTCTCCATAGCAACGGAAAAATACAAGATATTGTCAAAGCATCCGATCATTTAAATCTAAAAGCGTTATCAAAACCAGTAACCAAATATTTTATATGCTATCCTAAAGATATACTTTAGTACATTTTTCTTATTTTTGCATGATATTTATAAAGTATAATTCTTAAAGTGTGAAATTTACAGCTCAACAAATTGCAGGAATTTTAGAAGGTGATGTAATAGGAAATCCTGATATTGAAGTACATAAGCTATCTAAAATTGAAGAAGGTTTTGAGGGCTCGTTAACATTTTTAGCAAACCCAAAATACACACAACATATTTATTCTACAAAAGCATCAATTACTATTGTAAATAAAACATTTGTTCCAGAAACTAAGTTAAAAACAACGCTAATAAAGGTTGACGATGCCTATCTTGCGTTTTCAAAAATTTTAGAATACTACAATTCTGTTAAGCTAAACAAAACAGGAATAGAACAGCCTTCGTTTATAGCAAACTCTTCAAAATATGGAGACCACGTTTATATAGGTGCTTTTAGTTATATTGGTGAGCATGTTACCATTGGTAATAATGTAAAAATATTTCCTAATGTTTATATTGGCGATCATGTTGCTATAGGCGATAATACAGTAATTTTCGCTGGTACAAAAATATATTCTGAATGTGTAATTGGTAGTAATTGCGTTATAAATTCTGGGGCTATAATAGGTGCTGATGGTTTTGGTTTTACCCCTAATAATAATGGCGAATACAGCAAAGTTCCGCAAACGGGCAATGTTGTTTTAGAAGATTTTGTCGATGTTGGTGCCGCAACAACCATAGACAGAGCAACATTAGGCTCTACAATTATAAGAAGAGGTGTTAAGTTAGACAACCAAATACAAATTGCACACAATGTTGAAATTGGAAAAAACACAGTTATTGCTGCACAAACAGGTATAGCTGGCTCAACTAAAATTGGCGAAAATTGTCAAATAGGTGGTCAAGTAGGTATTGTTGGCCATATTATTATTGGCAATAATGTAAAAATTCAAGCACAATCTGGCATAGGACGCAATGTTAAAGATGGTGAAATACTTCAAGGATCGCCTGCACTTGCTTATGCAGATTACAACAAATCGTATGTGCATTTTAAAAACTTGCCAAAAATTGTAAAAGATATTAACGATTTAGAAAAAAATAAATGGGAATAGTTAATACCGACATAAAACAAAAAACAATAAAAACCGAAGTTTCATTAACCGGTGTAGGCTTGCATACAGGAAAAGATGTTACTCTAAAGTTTAGTCCAGCTCCTGAAAACTATGGCTTAGCTTTCAAACGAATAGACCTTGAAGGAATGCCTATTATTGAAGCCGATGCAAATTACGTTACCAATACACAAAGAGGTACATGTTTAGAAAAAAACGGCGTTAGTATTCAAACGTCTGAACATGTTTTAGCAGCTCTTGTTGGCATGGATATAGATAATGCTATTATTGAATTAAATGAATCTGAACCACCTATTATGGATGGTTCTTCAAAGTTTTTTGTTGAAGCTATTGAAAAAGCTGGAATTATTGAACAAGATGCTTACAGAGAAGAATTTGTAGTTACAGATATAGTCTCTTATATAGATGAAGAAACTAAAAGCGAAATACTTATAATGCCATCAAACGAATACCAAATAACTACTATGGTTGATTTTGGCACAAAAGTTTTAGGCACCCAAAACGCTACATTAAACCACATTTCAGATTTTAAAGAAGATATAGCAAACTCTAGAACATTTAGTTTTTTACATGAAATTGAAATGTTATTAGAAAACGGACTCATAAAAGGCGGTGATCTTAATAACGCCATAGTTTATGTTGACAAGCCGCTTTCTCCTAAAACCATGGAAAAACTTAAAGTTGCTTTTAAAAAAGATGCTATAGCTGTAAAACCTAATGGCATTTTAGATAATTTAACATTACACCACCCAAATGAAGCTGCAAGACATAAACTACTTGATGTTTTAGGAGACTTATCATTGGTAGGTACTAGAATTCGCGGAAAAGTAATTGCTAATAAACCAGGCCATTTTGTAAATACTCAATTTGCGAAAAAACTGTCTAAACTTATTAAAAATGAAAGGCGTAATAATGTGCCAAATATAGATTTGAGTCAAACACCATTAATGGATATAATTCAAATCATGGCTATGCTTCCTCATAGACAACCTTTTTTGTTAATTGATAAAGTTTTTGAGCTCACTGAAAATCATGTTATCGCAACAAAAAACGTAACCATGAACGAAGAGTTCTTCAAAGGGCATTTTCCTAATGCACCTGTCATGCCAGGAGTTTTAATAGTAGAAGCAATGGCACAAACAGGTGGTGTTTTAGTATTAAATACTGTTCCAGACCCAGAAAACTACCTAACCTTTTTTATGAAAATGGATAATGTTAAGTTTAAACAAAAAGTAATGCCTGGAGACACCTTAATTTTTAAATGCTCATTAATCACACCTATTCGCCGTGGTATTTGCCATATGCAAGGCTATGCCTACGCAAACGGTAAACTTTGTGCCGAAGCCGAATTAATGGCACAAATTACTAAAGTAAAATAATTATATGAACCAACCACTTGCTTACGTACATCCTGGTGCAAAAATTGCAAAAAACGTAGTTATAGAACCCTTCGCTACAATTCACAACAATGTAAAAATAGGAGAAGGCACATGGATTGGCAGTAATGTTACCATTATGGAAGGTGCTCGAATAGGCAAAAATTGCAATATCTTTCCCGGTTCTGTAATTTCTGCTGTTCCTCAAGACTTAAAATATAACGACGAAGATACAACTGTTGAAATAGGTGATAATGTTACTATAAGAGAATGCGTTACTATAAATAGAGGTACCGTTGATAGAATGAAAACCGTTGTTGGTGATAACTGCTTAATCATGGCATATTGCCATATAGCTCACGATTGCATTGTTGGTTCTAATTGTATTTTTTCAAACAACAGCACCTTAGCAGGTCATATTACAATTGGAGACTATGTTGTTTTAGCTGGTATGACAGCGGTGCATCAATTTGTGTCAATAGGAAATCACGCTTTTGTTACAGGCGGTTCGTTAGTTAGAAAAGATGTACCTCCATATGTTAAAGCAGCAAGAGAGCCCTTGTCTTACGTAGGAATTAATTCAGTAGGATTAAGGCGTAGAGGGTATTCTTCCGAAAAAATTAGAGAAATTCAAAATATTTTTAGAATACTTTATCAAAAAAATTATAATAATACACAAGCTTCAGAAATTATTGAAGCCGAAATGGAGGCAACTCCAGAACGCGATGAAATTCTTCAGTTTATTAAAAATTCGCATCGTGGTATTATGAAAGGATATTTTAAATCAAATTAATTATATGGCTACAACAAGCGACATAAGAAACGGATTGTGCATTCGTTACAACAATGATATTTACAAAATAATTGAGTTTTTACATGTTAAACCAGGTAAAGGTCCTGCTTTTGTGAGAACAAAAATGAAAAGTGTTACCAACGGAAAAGTTATAGATAATACTTTTTCTGCAGGACATAAATTAGAAGATGTACGTGTTGAAACACATAAATTTCAGTTTTTATATAATGATGATGAATTTTATCATTTTATGAACACCGAAGATTATACACAAATACGGTTACTTGAAGCTGCTTTAGATAGTCCAGAACTAATGAAAGAAGGCGAAATTGTAACAGTTATTATTAATACCGAAGACAATATGCCACTTTCTGTTGAAATGCCAGCAAGTGTAATTTTACAAGTAACTCATACAGAACCAGGCGTAAAAGGTAATACAGCTACAAATGCAACAAAACCTGCAACCGTAGAAACAGGTGCTACTGTAAACGTTCCTTTATTTATTAATGAAGGCGATAAAATAAAAATTGAAACTGAAAAAGGCACCTATAAAGAACGTGTTAAAGAATAAGTGTGGTAGAAGCCAGTTTTAATAGGCAGTTTAAACATCGCAATTAATCTATAAATAGATTTTATTAAATATGAAGTTTCCTAAACCACATACTTTAAAACAAATTGCAGAATTAATTAGTTGTGATTTTGTAGGTGATGCCGAATTTTTAGTTTTAGGAATGAACGAAATTCATGTTGTTGAACCTGGCGATATCGTTTTTGTTGACCATCCTAAGTATTATGACAAGGCATTACAGTCTGCTGCTACCATTATTTTAATAAATAAAGAGGTTGACTGCCCAAAAGGGAAAGCCTTGTTAATTAGTAAAGACCCTTTTAATGATTTCAACAAGCTTACAAATTATTTTAAACCATTTAAAGCATCTTCCAATTTAATATCACCCTCATCTAAAATAGGTAAAAACACCATAATTCAACCAAACACATTTATTGGTCATAATGTAGTTATAGGAAATAATTGTGTCATACATTCTAATGTGAGTATTTATGATGATACCATTATTGGAAACAACGTAACCATTCATTCAGGAACTGTTTTAGGTGCAAACGCATTTTATTACAAAAAAAGACCCGAGGGTTTTGATAGGTTAAAATCGTCAGGTCGAGTGGTAATTGAAAATCATGTAGATATTGGTGCAAATTGCACCATAGACAGAGGTGTTACAGGCGATACTACTATAAAAGAAGGTTCAAAACTAGATAATCAAATACAAATTGGGCACGATACCGTTATCGGAAAAAAATGCTTAATAGCTTCACAAGTAGGTATAGCTGGTTGTGTGGTGGTTCAAGACGAAGTTACCTTTTGGGGGCAAGTAGGTTGCACAAGCGGCGTTACAATAGGAACAAAAGCTGTTATTCATGCACAATCGGGTATAAGCAAATCACTTGAAGGACATAAAACCTATTGGGGTACACCAGCCCAAGAAGCCAGAGCAGAAATGAAAGAAATGGCAAACATTAAAAAAATTCCAGAAATTTTTCAACATATCAAAGCAAAAAAATAGTTTTAATGCTATAAAGTAGATTCAAAAAAAGTATTTTTGCACAGGTTTTAAAATAAAATATAAAATGAGTGTTTTAGTAAATAAAAATTCAAAAATTATAGTTCAAGGGTTCACAGGTAGTGAAGGTACATTTCATGCAGGCCAAATGATTGAATACGGAACCAATGTAGTAGGCGGTGTTACACCAGGAAAAGGTGGGCAAACACATTTAGATAAACCCGTTTTTAATACCGTAAAAGATGCTGTACAAGAAGTAGGAGCAGATACCAGTATCATTTTTGTGCCACCTGCTTTTGCCGCAGATGCCATAATGGAAGCTGCTGATGCCGGTATAAAGGTTATAATAACCATTACAGAAGGTATTCCTGTTGCAGACATGATAAAGGCTTCAAACTATATAAAAAATAAAACCTGCCGTTTAATTGGTCCTAATTGCCCAGGCGTTATTACTCCAGAAGAAGCCAAAGTAGGTATTATGCCCGGCTTTGTTTTTAAAAAAGGAAAAGTTGGAATTGTTTCTAAATCTGGTACGTTAACTTATGAAGCTGCCGATCAAGTGGTTAAACAAGGGCTTGGCATTACAACAGCTATAGGTATTGGTGGCGATCCTATTATTGGTACAACTACAAAAGAAGCGGTTGAATTACTAATTAATGATCCTGAAACTGAAGCTGTTGTTATGATAGGAGAAATAGGTGGTCAACTAGAAACTGAT
>JALRJA010000049.1 GCA_023255235.1 Flaviramulus sp. | reverse complement strand
CTATTCCTCCTGCTTTTTGAGCTTCGGCAATGTCATGTAAGGTTAAAGTGGTTTTACCCGAAGATTCTGGGCCGTAAATTTCTATTACTCTACCACGTGGGTATCCGTTTACGCCTAATGCTAAATCTACTCCTAAAGAGCCTGACGGTATGGCTTCTACATCTACAATAGCTGCATCGCCCATTTTCATTACAGTTCCTTTACCGTAGGTTTTGTCTAATTTATCTAGTGTTAGTTTTAACGCTTTTAATTTTGCTTCTTTATCTGCACTCATGGTTTTTGTTTTTGGAATGGTAAAATTACCATTTTTTTTGGGCAATAAAAATTTCTATTTGCCCGAAATGGGTTTTTGTTAAAAAGTTTTATGCTCTTATTCTCGTATTACAAGTAGTATGGCATCGTCTTCTAAAAAACGGTAGCCGTGGTCGTATAAAAAATAATAGGTGTTGCCTGTTTTGGTTTGCAATATATTGGTAAAGTATTCAAAATAAAAGCCTTGTGCTACTAATTTATTGCGTGTGGTTTTTGTTTTGCCTTCGGGGTTTAGCTTTTTTAGTATGCGGTAATTTTTGCGTAGCTTGTTGTTTATGTTACGCATAAGGTTGGTGCTGTCTGTATTTTGCTTGTTGTTATAGCTGTTGCGGCAACCGTCGCAACAAAATTTTTTGTCGGCTCTTCCGCGAAGGGTTTCGTTACATTCTAAACAGGTTTTCATGGTGTGCATTTTTGGTTTGCGTAAGCGGTAGTAGCGGCATCCTTGCCCTTTTTTTGGGCAAGATATAGCGAATAACGCGACCCGCTCTGGCGTAGCCGGCGGGTTACGCCCTTATTGTTTTAGTTGAATTATTCAATATTTTTTATTTAATACAATCTTTTGGATTTTTTTAATGTTATTAAAAGTACGTTTTATTTTTAATTAAAACAATTTCTGTAGTTTAATGGTTAGATTTTCAGTTGTTTTTAATTATTTATAAACGACTACAAACGTTAGTAAATAATTAACTACCGATTATTTTTTTAACCCTGTATAATATTTGCAGTGTTGAAACATAAGAACCAACACAAACATTTATTAATTAAATATTTACACGCCATGAACACATTAAGAAACAAAGAACAATTAATTG
>JALRJA010000009.1 GCA_023255235.1 Flaviramulus sp. | reverse complement strand
GGTGATCTGTTCAGCAGTTGCAACAGCGCTCTCGTGACCAGCAACGATGATACCGAAGTCGGTCGTCTGCTCAGTAGTACCAGCAGTGCCAGCGCCGCCACCGATCTGGGGCAGGTTGTTAGACACGTAGACTTTGAAACCATTAAAACTAGTTTTGGGAAACTCTTTTTTTTTTGAAGATCATTACTTTAGACTAATGGCATCTATGCGTATTATGCGCATGGATATTCCTATGAATTTTACCATGGAATTTATAGAAGAACAAATTCTAAAAACCCTTCAAGCCAATCAATTATTACAAAAAGCAGCACGCGTTAAATTTATGGTGCATAGAAAAGAGGGTGGTTTATATACACCAAAAACCAATGCTGTTGAATTTGTTATTTCTGTAAAATCAATAGATAATCACACATATAGCTTAGATGATGCGTTTTATGAAGTTGATTTGTTTAAAGATTTTTATATATCGCCAAGTTTGCTTTCAACTTTAAAAACTAATAATAAAGCAATAAACGTTGTAGGGAGTATTTATGCCAAAGAAAATAAGTTGCACAATTGTTTTCTTTTAAACACCAACAAACAGGTTGTTGAGGCACTTAACGGGAATATTTTTTTAGTTAAAGATGCTATAATAAAAACGCCCAAAATAAGCGATGGTTGTTTAAAAGGCGTTATGAGAACACAACTATTACGCATTTTAAAAGCATTACCCGAGTATTCTATTATTGAAGAATCAGTATCACCATTTGAGCTTCAAAAAGCAGATGAAATATTTATAACCAATGTTATAACAGGTATTCAGCCAGTGTCTAAGTATAGAAAAAAAGTATATTCAAACCAAGTTTCAAAAATACTACTTGAAAAAATTAATGAAACAACCCAAAATAATTAATTAAAACTAGGGTTTTCGGGTGCATTAGACCATATACTGTATTCGCCACCAAATTCTAGCATTTTTTCTTTCCAGAAAGTGGCATAGTCTTTTTCTATAATATTTTTCTTGTAACTATTTTCAGAAAGCACCCAAGAGTTGGCATGTAATTCTTTTTCTAGTTGATTGGTATCCCAACCTGAATATCCTAAAAAAAATCTAATATCGGTTTCTTTTATAACATTTGTTTTTATGAGTTCAGTAACTTTTTCAAAATTGCCTCCCCAATAAAGCCCTAACGAGATTTCAATACTATTAGGAATTAATTGTGGTAATTTATGAATAAAGTATAAATTATCTAACTCTACAGGACCGCCGTTATATACTTTAAATGGTGCTTCAATTTCTGGTATTAAATCATTTATAGTATATTCAAGAGGTTTGTTAAGTATAAAACCTATAGAACCATCTTGCGAATGGTCGGCTAATAAAACAATTGAACGATTAAATGACATATCACCAATAATAGAAGGTTTTGCTATTAATAAGTCGCCTTTTTTGGGTTTTGATGTAACCATTTTTGATGAAATTAATATTTAAATCTAATATATATTTGTTAAATATGCAAATGGCGTTGTAGTATAAAAAAAAATACCTTCATTTTGTGAAGGCATTTTTTTTAGTATGGTACTAAATAATTTAGTTTACAGCATTAGCTAAATCTGATCCAGCTTTAAACTTAACAACTTTTTTAGCTTTAATTTTAATAGTTGCACCAGTTTGTGGGTTTCTACCTTCTCTGGCAGCTCTTTTAGAAACTGACCAAGAACCAAATCCTACTAAAGAAACTCTGTTGCCTTTTTGTAAAGCACCTTCTATTTCAATTAAAGCACATTCTAAAGCTTTTTTTGCGGCTGCTTTAGTAATTCCTGCATGTTCTGCCATTGCGTCGATTAAATCTGTTTTGTTCATAATGTAAAAATTTAATGATTAATAAAATTGGTTACGTACTTTGATAAACCTATACAAATTTATACCGATTATCAAATCACACAAGTAATATCAAGGGAAATCCTAGTTATTGTTAATAACTTACTTCTTTTGTTGATAAAGCCTACGTGTTTTTATAACCTATTTTAAAGAATCAATTACAACAGGGGTTTATAGCATTTTAGCATCATCATAAAAAGTATAGCCATTTAAAAGCGATTTAATATCCATAGCACGCTTACCAGGTAGCTTAATTTCTTTTAAAATAATATAGCCTTTTGCAACCGCTACTTTTAATTGGTTTTTGTTGCAAAGTATAGTTCCTGTTTGTATAGAATGGGTTTCAAAGCTTTTGTCAACTTTATAGATTTTAATATCTAAAGAAGTGTTGGCGTTAACCAATGTACACCATGCAGCAGGGTAGGGACTTAGTCCTCTAATTTTATTGTATATATTTTCTATAGAATCAAACCAATCAATTTTACAATTGTCTTTATTTAGTTTATGTGCGGTTTTTAAAACTGTTGTTGTTTTTTGTGGTTTGGTAATGATATTATTTTTTTCTATCAATACTACCGTTTTTAAAACTAATTGGCTACCTATTTGCATTAATTTATCGTGTAGGCTTCCAGCATTTTCATTAGGTTCTATTTCAGTTTCTTCCTGAAGAATTAAATTACCGGTATCAATTTTATCATCAATAAAAAAAGTAGAAACACCTGTTTTAGTTTCGCCATTAATAATAGCCCAATTTATAGGTGCTGCACCACGATAGTTTGGTAGTAAAGAGGCATGAAGATTAAATGTGCCGTATAGTGGCATTTGCCAAACGTCTTTTGGTAACATTCTAAAAGCAACAACAATTTGTAAATTGGCTTGTAGAGATTTTAACTGGCTTAAAAAAGCCTCATTTTTTAAATTAGTTGGCTGAAGAACAGGTAGGTTTTGTGATTTTGCATAGCTTTTAATAGCACTTTCGGTTAGTTTTTGCCCACGCCCAGATGGTTTATCGGGTGCTGTTATAACGCCCACAATATGGTAGTTATGTGCTACTAAAACGCTTAAAGTAGCAACCGCAAAATCTGGCGTACCCATAAAAACTATTCTTAATTTACTACTCATAAATGACTTAATTTATACGTGTTTTTTGGTGTTATTGTAATAATGTTATGTTCTAATAATAATTTTAAAACATGTTTTAGTTTGGTTTCTGTACATTTTAAATGTAACAGTAATTCTCTTGAAGAAATAGCACCGTTTTCTAAGTGCTTAATAACGGCATTTTTAATATCATTAGTGTCTTCTGGTTTTGAGTTTTCCTTAGAATTTAAACAACTACTACAAATACCACATGGTTTTGCATTAGTTTCACCAAAATAGTTTAAAAGTTGTGTGCTTTTGCAAATGGTATTGTTTTCAACATAATCTAATATACTATAAACTTGTTGTTGTTTTAATTGGTTTTGTTGCTCTATAATAGTCGCTATACGGTTAATAGTTTTATCATCTTCTCTAGGTTCAATAAAAGTTACTTGCGCATCAGTTTTTGCTATATTTAAAGTGATGACTTGATCGCGTTCTAGTAGTTTTAAAGTATGTATCAATTCTTCTTGAGTTACCGAAGCCTTATTAGTAACTTTTAGTAAATCAATTTTTGTAGAATTATCAAAAATACCACTGTATAATCTTAAAATTGATTTTACAATAATGCCAAACCCCATATGTGTTTCTAAATACTGAATAAGGGCTTTGTTTGTTAAAATAAATTGAATAGTTATATTGTTTTTAAATTGTTTTGATAAACTTATCACACTATTTCTGTCTAAATGCATAAGGGCATTGTAGCATAAAATGGTATTAAAATCATAGGTTTTACAAAAGGCACTAAAATCAAAATCAAAAGTTTGGTGTTCACCTTCATTATATGATATTTGAAAATAGTTACATAATTTTCTGTAAACCTGTTTAATAAAACTAACCGTTGGTAAAACCTTTAAAAACTGATTTTTCACCAATATCTCATCGTTTTCATTTTTTAAAATAACAGCAAATGCCTTTTTGCCATTTCGCCCTGCACGACCTGCTTCTTGAAAATAGCTTTCAATACTTTCGGGCAAATTTAAGTGAATAACTGTTTTAACATCTGGTTTGTCTATTCCCATACCAAATGCATTGGTGGCAACCATAGTTTGTTTTTGGTTTTGTATCCAAGCGGTCATGTTGGCTTCTTTTTCAGTATGCGAAAGACCGCCATGATAATAGGTAGCCGTTATATTTTTTGTTTTTAAAAGCTCACAAACTTCATAAGTTGATTTTCTATTTCTTACATAAACTATAGACGGTGCTGTGTGCTTTTTTAAAATGCGTTCTAACTTAAAATACTTATCGGTTTCATGATACACCATATAAGCAAGATTTTCTCTTAAAAACGATTGTTTAAATATTTTAGGTTTAATAAAATCGAGTTCTTTAATTATATCATTTACAACCTCTGGTTTTGCCGATGCTGTTAAAGCCACAACATTTACTGTTGGTTGTATTTGTCTTAACAACGCAATGTTTTTATAGCTAGGTCTAAAATCATTTCCCCATTGTGAAATACAATGTGCTTCATCAACAGCTATTAAATTAACAGGCATTTGTTTGATACGTTCTTGAACTAATTCTTGTTGCAAACGTTCAGGTGATAGATATAAAAATTTATAATTTCCGTAAATACAATTATCTAAAAGTGTGTCTAGTTCGTTGTAGCTAATACCACTGGTTATTGCTATAGCCTTAATACCTTTATTATGTAATTGTGTTACTTGGTCTTTCATAAGGGCTATTAAAGGCGAAATAACAATACAAATACCTTCTTTTACTAATGCCGGAATTTGAAAACACAGTGATTTTCCGCCACCTGTTGGCAGTAAAACAAAGGTGTCTTCACCAGCCAGAACAGCATTTATTATAGCTTCTTGTTTGGGTCTAAACGAGGTAAAATTCCAGTAACGCTCTAGTATGTTTAAAGGTTGTTTCATTTATATTCCCAATACTTTTAGAATAAAATTAGTTCGGTTTTCAACGGTATCAAAAGGAACATCAATTAAGGTATAATTATAATTCATATAAGTGTTAACTAAATGCTTATGAATAGTTAAAGCTTGCTCAAAATTTTCATACCGTTCTTGGTCTTTTGTATATATGGCTTTCCATGGTTTTAAAATAAAAACCGCATCATAAATAGTGTCTTTGCACACATCAACAAAATGTTGCGGATAGTTGTCGCCAATAAAATCCATATAAGCTAAAACATCAGGAATACCTCTGTCAAAAAAAACGGTTTCATTTACATAGGCATTGGCATCTGTAAATTGGTTTAGTCTGCCTTTTAGAAGTCGCTCACTAAATAACAAAGGGTTGGTTAAAAATAGTTGATCTATACCTTCTTTTTTTGCTGTTATAGTTACTTGACGCGAAATTTCTTCAAGACAAGTAAAACCTCTGTTTATTAAATGCTCTATAATACTAGATTTCCCAGTTCCTGGACCGCCTGTTATAACAATTTTTTTTGTTTTCAATGATGAATATTTGATGTAAAAATCGGAATTTAACCGATATAAAAAAAATGGAAACAAAACTCTATATTTGCACCAGATAAAAAACGTTATGAGTACACTTTCAAATTCGGAAGAATTTTACGAAAAATTAAAAGATCAATTACATCAAACAAATACTTGGCCAGCCGAATATTTATATAAATTTATAATAAAAACAGACCTTCATAAATTGGCACAACTTGAAGCTATTTTTGATAATATGGGTGCCGTTATTAATACCATAGAATCTAAAAAAGGCAAATATACCAGTGTTTCTGTTAATTTACTTATGAGAAACCCTGATGCTGTTATAGAAAAATATAAAGAAGTTGCAGAAAATGTTCAAGGTGTTATTAGTCTTTAGTTTTTTTTTGTACTTTGCACAGGCATAACACTACATGCCCAATATTAACCCTACACAAAATATTTTGATAGATAATTTAGAATACAACACAGAACGTGAGCATTTAATCATTCCAGAATATGGTCGCCACATGCAAAAAATGATTAATTATGCCAAAACCATTGAAACCAAAGAAGAACGCAATAAAGTTGCAAAGGCTATTATAGCTGTAATGGGAAACATGCAACCGCATTTAAGAGATGTGCCAGATTTTCAGCATAAACTTTGGGATCAATTATTTATAATGGCCAATTTTGAACTAGATGTAGATTCGCCGTATGAAAAACCAACTAAAGAATTTTTTGAAGCACATCCAGACCCATTAAAATATCCACAAAACCACCCTAAATACCGGTTTTACGGAAACAATATTAAAACCATGATAGATGTTGCTAACACATGGGAAGATGGTGAACTTAAAGAAGCTTTAACCTACACCATTGCAAATCACATGAAAAAATGTTTTTTAAATTGGAATAAAGATACGGTTGAAGATGAGGTAATTTACAGTCATTTATATGAACTTTCTGGTGGAAAAATTAATTTAAAAAATTCTGAAGAAGATTTAACCGATGCCACCAGTTTGATGCGTACTAAAACCAAGTTTTCAAACAACAATAAAAAAGGAAGCCATCATAAAAAATCAAATCGTCAAAGAAAACGCTACTAAACTAGTATGGGAACATTTAAAATTGAAGGTGGGCATCAATTAAAAGGAAAAATACAACCACAAGGTGCCAAAAATGAAGCATTACAAATTTTATGTGCGGTTTTATTAACCCCCAATTTAACAACCATTCATAATATTCCTGATATTGTAGATGTAAACAAATTAATAAGTTTACTAAAAAAACTAGGAGTAAAAATTGAAAAAATCTCAAAAGGCTCTTACACATTTCAAGCAGATGAAATAAATTTAAAATATTTAGAATCTGAAGAATTTAAAGTAGATGGTCGAGGTTTACGTGGCTCTATCATGATTGTTGGTCCTTTATTAGCGCGTTTTGGCAAAGGGTATATACCAAAACCCGGTGGCGATAAAATAGGTCGCCGTAGATTAGATACTCATTTTGAAGGACTCATTAAATTAGGAGCTAAATTTAGATATAATAAAGAAGACCAATTTTATGGCGTTGAAGCCAATACATTAAAAGGCACTTATATGCTTCTCGAAGAAGCCTCTGTAACCGGAACTGCCAATATAGTAATGGCAGCTGTTTTAGCAAAAGGACAAACCACTATTTATAATGCCGCTTGCGAGCCTTATTTGCAGCAATTGTGTAAAATGCTCAATAGAATGGGTGCAAAAATAAGTGGTGTAGGCTCTAATATGCTAATTATTGAAGGCGTTGATAATTTAACAGGAACAGAACACACCATGCTTCCTGATATGATTGAAATTGGAAGCTGGATAGGATTGGCTGCCATGACTAAAAGCGAACTAACAATTACCAATGTTTCTTGGAATGACTTAGGATTAATACCCGAAACATTTAGAAAATTAGGTATTACGGTTGAAAAAAAAGGAGACGATATTTATATTCCGGCACATACCGAAGGTTATGAAATACAAAGTTTTATAGACGGTTCTATACTTACAATCTCTGACGCTCCTTGGCCAGGCTTTACACCCGATTTGTTAAGCATTATTTTAGTAGTTGCAACACAAGCTCGAGGCAGTGTGTTAATACATCAAAAAATGTTTGAAAGCCGCTTGTTTTTTGTTGATAAACTAATTGATATGGGAGCAAAAATAATTTTATGCGATCCGCACAGAGCCACCGTTATTGGTCATGATTTTAAATCTACCTTAAAAGCTACTACAATGACTTCACCCGATATACGAGCGGGTGTATCATTGTTAATTGCTGCTTTATCTGCAAAAGGCACTTCATCTATTCAAAATATAGAACAAATAGATAGAGGTTATGAAAATATTGATGAGCGTTTGCGTGCTATTGGTGCTAAAATTCAACGCTTAAATTAGGTTAAACAACTATTTGTAGCATATTGTTTTTGGCGAGTTTCTATTAGCCTAAAGCGTCTTTATATGTATTTAAACAGCGTTCTCTAGCCATTTTATGGTCAACCATTTCTGAAGGGTAGCTTAACTCTTGGAAATCATGAACCCATTTTTTGATATACTTTAAGTTTTTATCAAATTTTTCAATTTGGGTAGTAGGATTGAAAATTCTAAAATAAGGAGCGGCATCTACACCCGATCCGGCTACCCATTGCCAATTACCAACATTACTCGCTATTTCATAATCATGTAGTTTTTCGGCAAAATAAGCTTCTCCCCAACGCCAATCTATTAGTAAATGTTTGCATAAAAAACTACCAACTAGCATGCGCACACGATTATGCATAAAACCAGTTTCATTAAGTTGTCTCATGCCAGCATCTACCAAAGGGTATCCTGTTTTTCCTTCACACCAAAGTTTAAATTCGTGGGTGTTATTACGCCATTTAATTTTGTCGTACTTTGATTTAAATGATTTTGTAATTGTATGCGGAAAATGCCATAGAATTTGAATAAAAAATTCACGCCAAATTAATTCTTGCCAAAATGTTTGATTTTCTTCTGCAATAGCTTTCTCAACTATACTTCTTATGCTTACAGTGCCAAAACGCAAATGAGGACCTACATGTGAGGTAGCATCATGATCTGGGAAATTTCTATAATTTTCATAGTTTTTTATAAGACTTGAATTTACTGTATAATCTACAATAGACTTGTTAGATTTTGTAAAACCAATATCAAACAAACTTAAATTAGGAAGCTTGGTGCTTTTAAATAGGTTTTTAAGATGCTTGTTAACGTTGAAAGTTTCAATGTGTTCATTTTTAAATTTTTCTTTCCATCTTTTCATATATGGTGTATAAACCACATACGGGTTACCATCATTTTTAATAACGTCATCTTTCTCAAAAATAACATGGTCTTTGAAGGTTTTAAAATCAATGTTATGTTGCTTTAAAACTGTTTCAATTTCAAAATCTCTATTTATACCATAAGGTTCATAATCTCTATTGGCAAAAACATGTTTTATTTCATAGTCGGTTATTAATTTTTTATAAATTTCAATAGGTTTACCATGATATATAGCAATACTACTATTGTGATTTTCTTGCAATTGCGAACGCATTTTTTGCAACATATCATGAATAAAAGTTACTCGCGGGTCGTTTTCTGGTAGTTTATCTAAAATGTCAATATCAAAAATAAAAATAGGAACTACAGGATACTTGCTCTGTAGTGCTTTGTATAAAGCGTGGTTATCATCTAACCTTAAATCGCGTCTAAACCAAAAAATACTTACTGCTGGTTTCATTTACAAGCTGCCAAAAAGCGATTCTAATTTTTTTGTTCTGTAATTAAAGATTTCTTCTAATTTGGGTTTTACTAAAAACGGATGAATAAGTTGCCCAATAATTCCAAACGGAATTTTATAATCTATTATATCTTCCATCTCAACACCACCATCAATTTCCTTTATAAAATGCTTATGATGCCATAATTTATATGGTCCAAAACGCTGTTCATCTACAAAGTAGTGATTATCTATTACATGGGTTATTTCGGTTACC
>JALRJA010000454.1 GCA_023255235.1 Flaviramulus sp. | reverse complement strand
TGAGGCTAATTTCTACTTTTTTTTTACCAGTACAGTAAACCTGTATTATGAGGATACGAAGTTAATTATTTTATTTCAAAAAATACTATGCACGCATAGTATTTTTTTAAAAAATCTTTTTAAACGGTATAGCATTTATTACTATTTTTGCTATTCCAAAAAAAAGAATTTTAATGAAGACAATTCAATTTAGAGAAGCCATCTGTGAAGCCATGAGTGAAGAGATGCGTAGAGACGAAAGTATTTATTTAATGGGTGAAGAAGTAGCTGAATATAACGGAGCATACAAAGCTTCAAAGGGTATGTTAGATGAATTTGGTCCTAAGCGTGTTATAGACACACCAATTGCCGAGTTAGGTTTTGCAGGAATAGCTATTGGATCTACAATGACGGGTAATAGACCAATTGTAGAGTATATGACGTTCAATTTTTCTTTAGTTGGAATTGATCAAATTATTAACAATGCCGCTAAAATTAGGCAAATGTCTGGTGGGCAGTTTAATTGTCCAATAGTTTTTCGTGGTCCTACAGCATCGGCTGGTCAATTAGGTGCAACCCACTCTCAAGCATTTGAAAATTGGTTTGCAAACACACCTGGGTTAAAAGTTGTTGTACCTTCAAACCCATATGACGCAAAGGGTTTATTAAAAGCCGCTATTAGAGATAACGACCCCGTTATTTTTATGGAAAGTGAGCAAATGTATGGAGATAAAGGAGAAGTTCCTGAAGGAGAATATATAATTCCGTTAGGAATTGCTGATATTAAAAGAGAAGGAACAGATGTTACAATAGTTTCATTTGGAAAAATAATTAAAGAAGCCTATAAAGCAGCCGATGCCTTGCAAGAAGAAGGTATTTCTTGTGAAATTATTGACTTGAGAACAGTTAGACCAATGGATAGAAAGGCCATTTTAGAATCGGTTAAAAAAACTAATAGATTAGTAATTTTAGAAGAAGCATGGCCATTTGGTAATGTTGCTACCGAAATAACTTATTTAGTTCAAAGCGAAGCATTTGATTACCTTGACGCACCTATTGTAAAAATAAATACAGCCGACACACCTGCACCATATTCACCTGTTTTACTTGAAGAATGGTTGCCTAACAGCATGGATGTTATAAAAGCTGTAAAAAAAGTTATGTATAAATAAATCGTATTTTTATACGTTATATAAACTTCATTAACTACTATGTTGGTGAAGTTTTTTTGTATTATGAATAAAACACTTGCCGTTAGTCTTTTTATATTTGGAATAATTTCTGCTTTCTCACAAACCAAAGTTAGTGGTTATGTGTTTGATGAATTTAACGAACCCATTTCTTTTGCAAACGTTATTTTTAAAGGTTCAACTCAAGGAACTATTACCAATGAAAACGGAAAATTTTATTTAGAATCAGATGAAAATTGGGACGCTTTAATAGTTTCTTTTATAGGATACGAAACCTTAAACATTCAATTGGAAAAAAGAGTGAATTACAACTTACAATTCATTCTAAAAGAGGAAGCATCACAATTAGACCAAGTTTTAATCGTATCTGGAAAACAACCAAAAAAAAATAACCCTGCCATAGATATACTCAAAAAAATATGGGCAAACAAACGACGTAATGGTGTTAAACAATTCAATCAATTTGAGTATGAAAAATATGAAAAGATAGAATTTGATATTAACACCATAGACAGCGCACTTATAACAAGTAAACTTTTTAAGGGTATGGAATTTGTTTTTAATCAAGTTGATACCTCTAAAGTTACAGGTAAAACCTATTTACCTATTTTTATCAATGAAGCCGTTTCAAAGGTTTACGGAGATAATATCCTTAATAAAGTAAAAGAAAATTTAGAAGGCAATAAAAATTCGGGTTTTAGTGATAATCAAGTTATTATTGATTTTGTTGGCGATTTATATTCTGATTTTAATGTTTATGATAATTACCTGAAATTTTTTGATAAAAGCTTTGTTAGTCCGCTATCAAAAACCGGTATTAATACCTATAATTATATACTAAAAGATAGTGCCTATATAGATAACAAATGGTGTTTTAATATAATATACTATCCACGACGCAAAAATGAACTTACCTTTAAAGGCGATTTTTGGGTAGCCGATACCACTTATGCCATAAAGGAAATTAATTTACAAGCGTCAAAAAGTGCCAATATAAATTGGGTTAAAGAAATTTATATAGAACAAGAGTTTGAGGTGTTAAACGACTCGTTATTTCTTATAAAAAGAGACTATATGATGTCAGATTTTGCCTTTAGTAAAAAAGAACAATCACGAGGTGTTTACGGCAAAAGAACCACACTTTACAATAATTATAAATTTGACATAAAAAAAGATAAAAATTTTTATGAAGAAGAGGTTTATAATTATAATCAAGACGTTTATGAAAGAGACGATAGTTTTTGGAAACAAAATAGATTAGAAGAATTAAGCAAAGATGAGTTAGGGGTTTATAAAATGTTAGACACCCTAAAAACAGTAAAAAAGTTTAAACGCCTATACAATTTAGGAAGCATTTTAGCTTCAGGTTATATAGAATTTAACAGCTTACCACTTGATTACGGACCTATTTTTTCAACCTTTGGTTTTAATGAAGTTGAAGGCTTGCGATTACGCACCGGTGCACGCACCTATTTTGGACGCAACGACCTTTGGCGACTTGAAGGCTTTTTAGCCTATGGCTTTAAAGATGATAAATTTAAGTATGGTATTTCAGGAAAATGGCTGCTCAATAAAAAAAACCGCTTAATTATTTCTGGAGGTAATAGGCGAGATGTTGAGCAAATTGGGGCAAGTTTAACCACTTCTACAGATGTTTTGGGAAGAAGTTTAGCTTCTTCGGCTGTTATTGCTTCGGGTACTAATGACAAGTTAACAACTATTAATTTAACTAGTTTAGCTATTGAAGTAGAACCTTGGAGAAACCTCAATTTTAGACTAGGAGGAAACTATAGAACGTTAGAATCGGCATCACCTAGCTTTAGTTTAGATTATAATACAGCAACAGGTCTTGAGAGTGAGATTAAGCAATTTGAAACAGCCTTGTCAGTATTTTATTTTCCTAAACGAAAAATGACAGGTTTTGGCGTAGAACGCCTACACGCTAATGATGATTATGCTAGCCTATTTGCCCAAATAACCAAAGGACACAAAGATGTATTTAACAGTGATTTTAATTACACAAAACTTCAGTTTTCATACATACAACCCTGGCAAATTGGTGGATTTGGAAGGTTAACCTCTACTATAGAAGCTGGTAAAACCTATGGAACTGTTCCGTTGGGTTTGCTTAGTGTAATTCCTGGTAATCAAACATATTTTTCAATTTACAATACCTTTTCACAATTAGATTTTTACGAGTTTGTTAGTGATAATTACACCTCATTTCATTTTGAACATAATTTTAACGGCCGTTTTTTATCTAGAATTCCGTTTTTGCGTCAATTTAATTTAAGAGAAATACTTAGCTTACGCGGTGTTTGGGGAGAAATTTCACAAAACAATATAACTCTAAATAATACAGGATTACCCAATGCCATTGTGCTAATGGCACCATCAAACAAACCCTATTACGAGTACAGTTTTGGAGTGGGTAATATTTTTAAAGTATTTAGATTAGACTTTAATTTTAGAGGAAACTATAAAAATACTACTTTAAACCCACAGGTTAGAAAATTTGGTATTACAGGAAGTTTTGGTTTTTATTTTTAAGAATTGATTTACTTTTGTTGTAATGCAAAACAAACTTCAAGATTATATATCAGCAAAAGGGTTGCCACAAGTTTTAAAACTTTTAGAACATGATAATTTGGTGGTTAAAATCAAAAAGGAACGTAAAACACGCCATGGCGATTATATGCGTTTACCTAACGGAAAACATCAAATAACCATAAATTCTAACCTTAATCAGCATAGGTTTTTAATAACATTAATTCATGAGATAGCACATTTTGAAGCCTATAACACTTACGGAAAATTTATCAAACCACATGGAATAGAATGGAAACGTACATTTCAACAATTAATGCTGCCTTTTTTAAACCCTGAGGTTTTTCCAGATAGCTTATTACCTCTATTAGCCCAACACTTTAAAAACCCAAAAGCATCTAGCGATACAGATATTTCGTTAGCTTTGGCACTAAAAAAATTTGATAAACCCAACAATAAAACCTATATTTTTGAAATACCAACCGGAAGTCATTTTAAATTATACAACGAAAAAGTGTTTATTATGAACAAAAAAAGGATTAAAAGATATGAGTGTGTTGAGGTTAAAACAGGTAAAATATACCTTTTTAATCCTAATGCAGAGGTAGAACTATTAAATAAATAAGATGAATAAAAATTATTATGCCATATTAATGGCTGGAGGAGTAGGTTCGCGATTTTGGCCAGTTAGCACACAAGATTTTCCTAAGCAATTTCATGATATGCTAGGAACAGGTAGCACGCTTATACAAAAAACGTTTCAGCGTTTAGCACGGTTAATTCCAGAGGAAAACATTTATATTTTAACCAATGAAAGGTATAACGATTTGGTTTTGGAGCAACTACCACAGGTTAAACAAAAACAAGTGGTTTTAGAACCTGCCATGCGAAATACAGCACCTTGTATTCTTTATGCATCATTAAAAATTCAAAAAGAAAACCCAAATGCTTTAATGATAGTTGCACCAAGTGACCATTGGATTGAAGACGAACTCAGCTTTGCAAAAAATGTAGAACAAGCATTTGAGTTTTGTTCTCAAAATAATGCGTTGATGACACTGGGTATTCAACCAACTTTTCCTAATACAGGTTATGGTTATATTGAGTTTGATAACACCCTTTCGAAAGCAATAAAATTGGTGAAACAATTTAGAGAAAAACCCGATTATCAAACTGCAAAAAACTTTATTGCCCAAGGGAATTTTTTATGGAATGCCGGCATTTTTATTTGGCATGTAAAAAGTGTGATTGAAGCATTTAAAAATAATCAACCAGACTTATACAAGCACTTTGAGGCAGGAATTCCTAGTTATAATACCAACAAAGAAGAAACTTTTATTAGAGAACAGTATCCAAAAGCACAAAACATATCGGTAGATTATGCTATCATGGAAAAATCAAACAATGTATATGTTTTGGCAGCAGAATTTGATTGGAATGATTTAGGAACATGGGGAAGTCTTTACAACAAATTAGATAAAAACACTCAAGACAATGCTATTGTAAATGCCAGAATTATAACAAACGATGCTTCTGGTAATATGATTAGAACCAATACAAATAAAATAGTTGTTGTTAATGGCATAAAAGATTACATAATAGTTGATAATGAAGCTGTTTTGCTTATCTTTCCTAAAGCAAAAGAACAAGACATTAAAGAAACCTTACAACAGGTAAAAACCACCTACGGAGAACAATATTGTTAATTTTTAGTTTATGAATCAAGAAAATAAATTCAACTTCACAGAAGAAGACGATAACAAACCAGGTGTAGAGCAAACCAAAGAAGCAGTAAAAAAAGATGCTCAAGGTTTGTTTAAAAACATCAAAAAGTTTTTAAGAGAACTTCTAGATTTTAGAGAAGATACAGATAGAGACGCTACTTTACAAGCTATAAAAAGTGACATTCCAATGAAAGGTGCCACTGCCTGGATTTTAATTTGTTCCATATTTGTAGCCTCAGTAGGTTTAAATGCCAACTCAACTGCAGTTGTTATTGGTGCCATGTTAATTTCACCACTAATGGGACCAATTTTGGGTGTTGGACTTTCTATAGCAATCAATGATATTGATACCTTAAGACGATCACTTATAAATTTAGCTACTATGATTGTGCTAAGTTTAATAACCGCCTTTTTATTTTTCAGATTTTTTCCTTTAAGTGAAGACACTTCAGAATTGTTAGGTAGAGTTCAACCAGATATTCGCGATGTTTTAATTGCTTTTTTTGGTGGTTTAGCACTCATTATTGCACGCACTAAACGTGGTACAATAGCCTCTGTAATATTTGGTGTAGCTATTGCAACTGCTTTAATGCCACCTTTGTGTACAGCCGGTTATGGCTTGGCTAAAGGGAATTGGATATATTTTGGGCAAGCTATGTATTTATTCACTATCAATACTATTTTTATTGCTTTGGCAACTTTTATAGTTTTAAAACTATTAAGATTTCCAATGCTTAAATATGCTAATTCTAAAAAAAGACTATTTATTTCAAGAATGGCTACACTATTAGCTATTGTAGTAATGATTCCTGCAAGTTTCACATTTGTAAAGGTTTATAAAATAAGTAATTTTAACAGAGATGCCGAGTTGTTTATTAAAACCGAATTGGGTGCTTTACCTCATTCTGAATATATAAAGAAAAACACAACGTATAAATATGGAGATAATGCCAATAGCACTATAGAATTAAACTCGTTTGGATTAGACGAAATTCCGCAAAGTACAATCACACTTTTGCAAAACAGATTGTTAACATATCCGGCTTTAGTAAAGGGCAATACACAACTTATATTTAACCAAAGTAGAAATAAAGGCATAGACAATTTTAAGTATATGCAAGAGCTTCGAGTTAGAGATTCTTTAGATAAATTATCGCAATCTGATAGGATTATTTTCTTAGAAAATAAGGTTAGGCAGTTATCAAAACTTGAGAAAAACTATATAGATTTTGAGGCATTAATTCAAGAAGTTAAAATTAATTATGATGCTTTAGAACAGTTTACCTTTGCAAATTCTATAAATACAAACTTTCAAAAAACAGACACACTGCGTATTTTTTCAGTAAAATGGGTAGATTCTTTAGCACAAGAAGATACCAGAAAAAAAGAGAAAGAAAAACTAGAGAAGTGGCTAAAATGGAAGTTAAATTTAGATACTTTGGTAGTTAAGCGGATTAATTAAAAAAATATCAACAAACCAAACAAATATATGATTGCTCTTTTCATTAATTATAATTTGTAAAATTAATAAACGGAAAACATTACCCTTGGGTTTCATCTAAGTACATTTTACGTACTTTTTTAAATAAATTTGAAGAATAAACAAAGTCTGTTACAGAAGTGTTATCAGTTTTAAAAATAGTGTCTTTAGAGCCTTCCCACTCTTTTAAGCCATTTTTTAAAAAAATAATTTTTTCACCAATTTCCATAACAGAATTCATATCATGAGAATTAATAACTGTAGTTATTTCATACTCTTTTGTAATTTCTTGAATCAAGTTATCAATTACAATGGCTGTTTTTGGGTCTAAGCCAGAATTAGGTTCATCACAAAATAAATACCTAGGATTGTTTACAATAGCACGAGCAATAGCTACTCGTTTTTGCATACCACCAGAGGCTTCGCTAGGTTTTTTTTTATGAGCATCATCAAGGTTAACTCGCTTTAAAACAAAATCTACACGATCTTCCATTTCGCTTTTACTTTGTTTTGTGAACATTTTAAGTGGAAACATCACATTTTCGGCAATGGTCATAGAATCAAATAATGCACTACCTTGAAATACCATGCCTATTTTTGCTCTAAGGTTTCTTTTGTCATCTTCGCTTAACAAAGAAAATATGGTTCCATCATAAGAAATGGTACCTTCTTCATAATCAAACAAACCCAATAAACATTTTAAAAAAACTGTTTTGCCCGAACCACTTTGCCCAATTATAAGATTGGTTTTTCCTTTATCAAAAGAGGTGGTAATACCCTTTAAAATATGCGCATCACCAAACGATTTATTTAAATTTATAACTTCAATCATTAACTTAAAAGCATTTGAGTTAGTAAATAATTTAAAATTATAACTACAACACTAGTCCACACAAACGAGGTTGTACTTGCTTTACCAACTTCTAAAGCACCACCTTTCATGTAAAAACCATGAAATGATGGAATAGTTGCCAAAATAAAGGCAAACACAATAGTTTTTATAAAAGCATAGGTTATATGAAACGGAATAAAATCTGTTTGAATACCCAAAATATAATCTTCAAGAGTTGCAAAACCACCATAAACACATGCTACCATACCTCCTATAATTCCTAAAAACATAGCAATAGAAATAACAAACGGAAATAACATGAGTGAAACAAATTTTGGAAAAACTAAGTAGTTTAAAGAATTAATTCCCATAACTTCTAGTGCATCAATTTGCTCTGTTACACGCATAGTACCTATACTTGAGGTTATAAACGAACCCACTTTTCCTGCCATAATAATAGATATAAATGTTGGTGCAAACTCTAAAACAATAGATTGCCTAGTTGCAAAACCAACCAAATATTTTGGTATTAAAGGATTACTTATATTTAATGCTGTTTGAATGGTTACAACACCACCAACAAAAAAAGCAATAAAAGAAACAATACCTAAAGAACCAATTATTAAATCATCAATATCTTTTAATATTAACTGTTTCATCACACTCCATTTAGTTGGCTTGTGAAACATTTTAGCAATCATTAAAAAATAAGCACCAATATTTTGTAGATAATTCATTAATTAAATTTGTAATTGCTAAAGTAAAAAAACTTATGGTATTTAATTTTAATTTATAACACTTAAAATATGTATTTTTGAAATTGAGCAAATAGTACAGTTATAATATGTTCCAAAATAGTTAGTACTTACGCAACCCAAATCAATAAAAAAAATTGAAAATTGAATTCATGAAAAATACACTTTTTACACTTATTATATTTAGTATTTGCTTTTCTTTTAAGGCACAAAATGTAAACCCAAACAATAGACCAAAATTAGTTGTAGGTATTGTAGTTGACCAAATGCGATATGATTATTTAACGCGTTTTTATGATAGATATTCAGAAGGTGGGTTTAAACGAATGATGAGAGAAGGGTTTAACTGCAAAAACAATCATTTTAACTATATACCAACCTATACAGGACCAGGACACGCATCTGTTTATACAGGAACAACTCCCAAATACCATGGTATAATAGCTAATAATTGGTATGATAAAGACATAAAAGAAATGGTGTATTGTGCTGGTGATAACACGGTTTTAGCTGTTGGAAGTAATTCTGAAGAAGAGCGTATGTCTCCACGTAGAATGGTATCAACTACTTTTGCAGATGAAAACAGACTTTTTACACAAATGCGAGGAAAAACCATTGGTATTTCTATAAAAGATAGAGGAGCCATTTTACCAGCAGGTCATACAGCAAACGCATCCTATTGGTTTAGAGGAAAAAATGAAGGTAATTTTATAACCAGTACCTACTATGTTACTAGCTTACCCAAATGGGTTGAAGATTTTAACAAGTCTAAAGTGGTAGAATCTTATATGAAAGAATGGAATACTTTATTTGATATGTCAACCTATATTGAAAGTGGTGATGATTTAAATAATTTTGAAAACGGTTTTAAAGGAAAAGAAACAGCAACATTTCCTTATAATTTAAAAACCTTAGCAAAAAATAATGGTGAATTTGATATTTTAAAAGTGTCACCTTATGGTAATAGTATTGTTGCAGATTTTGCTATTGCAGCCATAACAGGCGAACAATTAGGTGCCGATAACGATACCGATGTTTTAGCCATAAGTTTTTCTAGCACAGATTACATAGGACATAATTTTGGTGTAAATTCTAAAGAAATTCAAGACACATACATACGCTTAGATTTAGATTTAGCTCGTGTTTTTAACGCTTTAGATAAAAAAGTTGGTGTTGGAAATTACACAGTATTTCTAACTGCAGACCACGCAGCTGTTGATGTGCCAGCCTATTTGCAAACAGTTAAAATACCCGCAGGATATTTAAATAACGCTGAAACAAAACAAAAACTAGAAGCATTTTTACTAGCAACTTTTAATGCTTCAGATGTAATTGAAAATATAAGTAATGATCAAATTTTTTTAAACGAAGACAAGATAAAAGCTTTAGGCTTACAAATTAGTTCTGTAGAACAATCTATTGTAAATGAGATTATTAGTTATAAAAACATAGATAAAGTATATGCTGCTCAAACCATGAATACAACATCTTATACCACAGGCATTGAAGCATTGTTACAAAACGGATTTAATCAAAAACGCTCGGGAAATATCATTATGGTACCAGAACCTGCCTATATTTCATATCCTAAAAAAGGTTCTACACACGGTAGCGGATTAAATTATGATACCCATGTGCCATTGTTGTTTTTTGGAAAAGGAATTAAACATGGAGAAACATGGCAAAAAACAGAAATTACAGATATAGCACCAACAATATCAGCCCTTTTAGGAATTAGTTTTCCAAATAGTGCTATTGGTAAACCCTTAGAATTTATTACAGAGTAGTTTGAGTAAAAAAAGCCTTTATACATTAATAGCTATACTTATTGTTTTTGGTATCTATGGATATGAATACTTTTTAGTTG
>JALRJA010000440.1 GCA_023255235.1 Flaviramulus sp. | reverse complement strand
GATTATCTAGCACAATTAAAAGCACTTCCTTTTAAAAAGGAATTAAAACCAAACACTATTTTAATTACTAGTGATACCATTGTTTGGCACAAACATAAAGCCTTAGGAAAACCAAAAGATAACAACGAAGCGTTTAGCATTTTAAAATCGTTAAGTAATGATACTCACGAGGTAATAACATCGGTTTGTTTTACAACACCAACTTTTGAAAAAACCATACACAATATAACAAAAGTGAGCTTTAAAACATTACAAGACGACGAAATATGGTATTACATAAATACTTACAAACCCTTTGATAAAGCTGGAGCTTACGGTATTCAAGAATGGATTGGACAAATTGGCGTAACCAAAATTGAAGGTTCTTATTTTAATGTTATGGGTTTACCCATACATGCCGTTTATAAAACGTTAAATACTATTGCAGAAATGCCATAAGTTTGTAATTTTAAAAACAAAAAACATTATGCTAAAAAAAATAATTAAAGCCGAAGCACTTTTTTGGGTATTTATTGGATTGCTACTATTAGTTACATCTTGTAAAAAACAAGAAAAAGAATTTGCCCATGCCATTGTAAGCACAGCAAAACCAATAAAAGCAAAAGAAACCATTTCTCAAAAACACAAGTCGTATTGGTTTTCTGGACAAGCCGAAATTTCATCTTATA
Source organism: Flaviramulus sp. (assembly GCA_023255235.1). Taxonomy (GTDB): domain Bacteria; phylum Bacteroidota; class Bacteroidia; order Flavobacteriales; family Flavobacteriaceae; genus JALRJA01. The sequence goes on along the minus strand of JALRJA010000440.1, from coordinate 4,039 downwards.
AATTAGAACAAGCAAGATATGGTGAAATTAGAGAAGGACAAGCTGTTTTAATTTATGTTACCGAAGATTTTTTGCCTGAAAAACAAGTTAAAGCAGATGCTAAAAACCCCGAAAATATATCGGTTTTAAAATTGAATGCTACCAAAAATTTTAATACCGGAATATACCCTTATTCTATTATGCAAAGCATTTTTTACCCTTTTTCAAACAATAGCCACGCTTTAAAAGTATCGTGCTCTGTACAAGAATGGTGTGGGCATGTGTATAGCCAGATAAACAATAAAGAGCTTTTTGAAATTACATCACATTCGTATTTTGAAAGTGAAGCCGATGAGCATTTTCAACTTAATAAAACCGTTTTAGAAAATGAATTATGGGTACAACTACGCATTAATCCACAAAGCTTACCTGTTGGCGAATTAGACATGATTCCGTCTTTAGAATTTACAAGATTGCGTCACATTACCATTAAAGCCTACAAAGCCATAGCTACTTTAAATAACAACACATACACTATTAATTATCCTGATTTAAACAGAACCCTATCTATTCAATTTAATGCTGATTTTCCTTATGATATTTTAAATTGGGAAGAAACCTTTGTAAGTGGTTTTGGTAATTCTGCTTCGCTTTTAACAACAAAAGCCACAAAATTAAAAACCATAAAATCGGCTTATTGGCAACAAAATTCTAATGCAAATATTGTTTTAAGAGATACGCTTCAGTTAAATTAAACTATTTTTTAAATATAAGAGTATCTTTGCTAAAAACAATCAACTACACATACCAATGATTAATTTTCTTAACACTTATCAAAATGAATTAATTGCCTCAGGATTTATAGTATTTATTTTATTAATAATAAGAGCTACTATTCATTTTACAATTTCAAAAATTGGAAGAAAAAGTGGTATTAATGATGCTAGAATACGCCTTATTAAAAGGTATATTACGGTAACTCTAATTTTAATTGCTTTACTTTTAGAAGCTTTTATTTTTGGTGCTCATTTGCATGATTTAACAGTAATATTTTCATCTGTGTTTGCTGTAATTGGTATAGGTTTATTTGCTATTTGGTCTATATTAAGCAATATTACTTCTGGTATTATTATGTTTTTTAATTTCCCCTATAAAGTAGGTGATAAAATTGAAATTCATGATAAAGATTTTCCTATAACCGCTATTATTGAAGATATTAGAGCTTTTCAACTTCATTTGCGCTTAGAAAATGGCAATTTGGTAACATACCCTAATAACCTCATGCTTCAAAAAGCGGTAACTCTAATTGAAAAAGATGCTATTGAAGATGATTCTGAAGCTGTATAAGTTATTTATCTATTAAATAGATGACACACAAAACTAAACAAAATAAAACACCATTTTCTCAAAAAAAACTAGGACAAATTCCTGGTAGTGTGATTTATACAGGTAAAAAATCTAATCAAAAACTATTTATTGAAGCTTTTGATTATACCAAAGATAATTACGTAGAAAAAGAACTAACCAATGTAGAAGACTGTTTCAACTTTAATGAAGGTTCAATAACATGGATTAACATAAACGGTTTAAACCACGTAAATGCTATTGAAAAAATTGGCGAACACTACCAATTGCATCCTTTGGTACTTGAAGACATTGTAAACATAGCTCAGCGTCCAAAAATTGATGAATATGATGATTACTTATTTGTTGTACTAAAAATGCTGTATTATGATGCCAATGAAAAAATAGTATCAGAACAAGTAAGTTTTATTTTAGGTAACGAATATGTACTCACTTTTCAAGAAGCCGAAGGCGATGTTTTTGATACCGTAAGAGATAGAATAAGGCAAGCCAAAGGGCGTGTGCGTAATATGCAAGCAGATTACCTACTCTATGTTTTAATTGATGCCGTTGTAGATCACTACTTTAGTGTTATTGAAGTTTTAAGTGATAAAATTGAAGATTTTGAAACGGCTATTTTTTCGGGTAATGTTGATAACAATACCAGTAAAAATATTCAGAATTTAAAACGTGAAATTTTAAAAGTACGTCGGGCAATTTTTCCACTTAGAGAAGTGATTAATCGTATTGAAAAAAACGACAGATCACTCATTCAAAAAAAAACACTCACTTATTACAGAGATATTTATGACCATTTAATTCAACTTACCGAAAACATAGATATTTACCGCGAAATGATTTGGAGCTTAATGGAAATGTACATGACAACCATTAGTAATAAAATGAACGAAGTTATGAAAGTACTTACCATAATGGCTTCAATATTTATTCCATTAACTTTTATTGCCGGTATTTACGGTATGAATTTTAACTATATGCCAGAGTTGCAATACAAATATGGTTATTTTACTGTTTGGGGTGTTATGATCGCCATTTTTATTGGGCTACTCATTTATTTTAAAAGAAAGAAGTGGCTCTAACTTATGCTATTTTAACATATTAAAACCAGACTGCTTCTCACTACCAATTTGGTATATTTTTTGTGATTTTTTTTCATAACAATTTGTTTAATTTAAAATGTATCAACCTATGAAAACACTTAAAATTATTCCAATTTTAATCCTTATTAGCTATAACGCTATCGGGCAAGAAAACGCTACAAAACCAAACGAAAACATTACAGTTAATAAAGAATATGATGAACAAGGTAATTTAATAAGCTATGATTCTATTTATTCATACAGCTATTCATCAAATGCTAAATTACATGATAGCATTAAAATGGAATTTCAGCGTCATTTTAATAATAACAGCTTTTTTAATGATGCCTTTTTTAATGATTTTTTTAAACGCGATTCTGTAACCAATCAATTAAATCACAAGCATTTTTTCTTTGATGGGTTTATGAATCATGATGAAGTAATAAAAAATATGATGAAACGCATGGATTCTATACAGCAATTGTTTTTTAATGAAGACGCAATACCACATATACCTGACAAACCAGAGAAAACCAAACCACAAACTAAAAAAAGTAACTTCAAACAGATTTAACATTACATACCATAAAGCGTTAAATAAACATTAAAACCAGCTTATATGCTGGTTTCTTTTTTATATTTGGCTATTAGTAAACCAAACTTACTTATGCGAAAGTCTATTTTTTTAAGCATTCTAATAGTATTATCAAACCTATATCTACAAGCCCAAAAACCCCAAACACCTTCTTCTTTACAAATTTACGAATCTATACAAAAGCTTAATTTTTTAGGTTCTGTACTTTATGTAGCCGCACATCCAGATGATGAAAACACACGCTTAATTGCTTACATGGCAAACCATACAAAAGCAAGAACAGCCTATTTATCTCTCACACGTGGTGATGGTGGGCAAAATCTTATTGGTCCAGAAATTAGAGAACTACTTGGTGTTATAAGAACACAAGAGCTATTGGCAGCAAGACGTATAGACGGTGGCGAGCAACTTTTTACAAGAGCCAATGATTTTGGCTACTCTAAACACCCCGACGAAACTTTACATATTTGGAATAAAGATTTGGTTTTAAGTGATGTTGTTTATGCTATTAGAAAATTTAAACCAGATGTTATAATAAATAGATTTGACCACAGAACATCAGGAACTACACATGGGCATCATACAGCTTCGGCATTATTAAGTATAGATGCTAAAGTTGTTGTTGTAACGCATAGAAAGTTTTCTAAAGAAGACTACATCCGAACAATATCAAACAAGTACATTCATTGTCAACATCTAGAGTTTAACACTGTAACAAATGGATCTGTCTTTGTACCATTTGGAAACTATGTTAATATTACCAATGTAAATTCTGGTCTACAGACATTAGCACAACTTCCACAGGTTACTCTATACGATCAGTACCAGTAGTTGAAACTCTTAGCCGAGTCTCGGCAGAACCACCATCAACTTCTAATTTATTACTTGGATTTAAATTGCCAACACCAACCTTACCACTACTATCAATTGTAAGTGCAGTGCTACTTGCATTGTCATCAATACCAATCGATGCAAAATCGCTAATAACACCACCATGAATCTTATTACCCGAAATATGATT
>JALRJA010000428.1 GCA_023255235.1 Flaviramulus sp. | reverse complement strand
AAAGCTTTTGTTACTTGTGGTATGCGTTCAAATCCAGAAGATAAAATTTCAATTTCACGTCTTTCTAGTTCTGCTTGGATAGCTCCAAAACTTTCAAAAGGTGCATAAATTAAGATTCCGTCATCATCTACAAAAACCTCTTCTGCACCATAATCTATAAATTCAAGTTCTATTTCTTCAGGGTCTAAACCTTCGGCATTAATTCTAAAATTGCATGTGTGATCAAACATAAAAACAACTGAACCAGAAGTGCCTAAGCTTCCTTCGCATTTATTAAAATAACTCCTAACATTGGCAACAGTTCTGGTATTATTATCGGTTGCTGTTTCAACTAATACAGCAATTCCATGAGGTGCATATCCTTCAAAAATAACTTCTTTATAATTGCCTTGGTTTTTATCGCTAGCTCGTTTTATAGCACGCTCTATGTTGTCTTTTGGCATGTTTACAGATTTGGCATTCTGTATAACTGCTCTTAAACGCGAATTTGTATTTGGGTCTGGACCACCTTCTCTTACAGCCATAACAATGTCTTTCCCTATGCGCGTAAAGGCTTTGCTCATGGCAGACCAGCGTTTCATTTTTCGTGCTTTTCTAAATTCAAAAGCTCTTCCCATAATGATAAAATTTTATTGATTTTTTATTAAAAAATAAATTACCTATTGTTAGTGTAGCAAAGTTAACAAGCTAATTTGAAATTACAAGAGATTATTCATCGGGTTCTACAATGTTATCAATAGCTTCTGCGAGTTTAAAATCGGTTTCTGTAACACCATTAGCATCATGTGTAGATAATGAAATAGAAAGTATGTTGTATGTGTTAGACCAATCTGGATGATGGTTTAGAGCTTCACACTCAAAAGCAATTCTACTCATAGCACTAAAGCAGTTTTTAAAGTTTTCAAACTCAAACTCGGCATGTAAAGCGTTGTCATAATATTCCCAATCAGGAAAATGTAAAAGTTTTTTTTCTATGTCTTCTTCAGATAATTTGGTCATAATTTAACGAGTTTTAGTTTTTATAAAAAGGTAACTTAACCACTTTAGCAGGCACTGTATTGTTTCGTATTTGAATATTAATATGACTATCTATTTCAGATAAAACAGCAGGCACATACCCTAAACCAATACCTATACCTAATGATGGGCTCATAGTGCCAGAGGTAACTACTCCTATGGTATTACCATTGTTATCTACAATATCATAGCCTTGACGCGGAATACCACGTTCAAGCAGTTCAAAGGCTATAAGCTTGCGTTTTGGTCCGGTTTCTTTTTCTATTTTAAGAGCTTCGCAATTTGTGAAATCTTTGGTAAATTTTGTTATCCAACCTAATCCAGCTTCAATAGGCGAGGTGGTGTCATCTATATCATTTCCGTAAAGGCAATATCCCATCTCTAAACGCAGTGTATCTCTAGCTGCAAGACCAATAGGTTTTATTCCAAAACTTGAACCAGCTTCAAAAACCTTATCCCAAATTTGTTTAACTTCACTATTTTTACAGTATATCTCAAAACCACCGCTACCTGTATAACCGGTGGCAGATATTATAACATGATTTATTCCTGCAAAATCGCCTACTATAAAATTGTAAAACGAAATAGCCGATAAATCATGGCTTGTTAAACTTTGCATGGCTTCTATGGCTTTTGGTCCTTGTATGGCAAGTAACGAATAGCTATCGCTTATATTTTTCATTTCTGCACCAACATTATTTTTAGAGCTTATCCAATTCCAATCTTTTTCAATGTTACTAGCATTCACTACAAGTAAATAGGTGTTTTCTTTTACTCTATAAATAATTAAATCATCTACAATACCGCC
>JALRJA010000418.1 GCA_023255235.1 Flaviramulus sp. | reverse complement strand
CAAATCTGTTGTTACAGTTACAGGACCTATAAGACTTTCTAAAGGCACAGGACCAGCACCTCCAAAAACTAATCTTGGGTTAAGCCCTGGTAATCTAATACCTCCAAAAGCCAATCCACCAAAATTGTCACTCATTAAGGGTTGGGTAAAATTACCACCTCCAATTTTAGCAAATTCATTAGCTAAAATATTAGGAAATGAATTTTGTTGTGCTGCTATAAATAAAGCGCCATCTGTAAAACCAGCAGTAAATGATGCTCCTAAAGCAACATAATTTGAAAAATCGGCTGTACCAGATGTTAACTCTGGTAAAGTTTCATTACTGCTAAGGTCTCTGAAGTCATCAACAATTTCATTTTCACAAGAAAATATAATGATTAGAGATAGAAGTCTTAATATATGTTTATAAAATGATTTCATATTTTAAAATATTAAAGATTATTAATTGTCCAAGACAGATAATACATAGATCCAATTTGTCCTGTACCAACAGCTGTAAAGTACTCATCGCCTAAAAGGTTTGAAGCACCGGCCTTAAACGTTGATTTTAATGACGGAACACGAAGGTTTATTTGCGCATCAACTACATGGTAAGCAGGCACTTCGCCAGTTGCAAAAGATGCTTCCCAAATATAATTATCGCTCCATCTCCAAGCCACATTAAACCCAAAGTTTTCAAATAAATTAGTGTTTCCAAAAGATGCTTTTACTTTATGATCTGGTGTATTAAAGTTTGTTTGAGTATCAGGGTTGGCTTTTCTGTCAAAGTCTAGTTTTGCATAAGTATAATTAACGCCAAAGTCGTAATTTCCAAATAGTTTAGTATTAACGCCTAAAGCAGCACCATAAGAACTAACATCTGCTTCGGAGTTTGTATAGGCTCTATAAGCTTGAAAATCTTCATTTCCAAGTGCAATTACAGCTAAAGGTATACCGTTACTTGGGAACGTTTGTGTTAATTGCACATCCCCATAAAAAGGGTTAACAACATCTACAGTTGCAATAAAATCTTTGTATTGATTGTAGTAAGCACTAAAATCTATGCTAACATTATTGATTTTGCCTCTATAACCTACTTCGAAAGAACTCACTTGTTCTGGGTTTATAAGATCTGGATTAGCAATTTGTAAATCAGCAGGGTTTCTAGAGTTTGCAAAAGCTGCTACCGAAGTTCTTGTAAAAGAGTTATTGTAAGCTCCAGAACCGTTGTAAGTATAGCTGCTAGTACCTAAAATAGCTTGACCAGTGGCTGAAAGATCATTTCCAGTTGCTGTTCTTATGTCGCGTTCTGGGTTATCAGGTGCACCACCTAAAAGTATAATAGGCCCTACATTAAACCCTATATAAAGAGCTTGGGTGTCGGGGTTTCTAAAACCTGTTTGAAAGGAAGCTCTAATATTGTGATTTTCTTTTTCACCTATGTTGTACCCTAGTGATATTCTTGGAGAGAAAAAGGCATCGAAAAGCTCTGATTTATCGTAACGAATAGAAGCTGTAACTTTCAATCGGTCATCCTCTAAAAATTTCTTTTGAAATTGGGTGTAGTATCCAACTTCAGAGTAGTCTATCTCTCCCAATCTATCTGTGTAAACAGATCCTCCAGAATTTAAAACATATTGTCTGTAAGAACCGCCTGCTTGAATTTCAGCAAAATCAGTTAGGTGGCTAAAGTTATAATTGGCATCTGCATGATAAATTTTAGATTCGCTTTTTAATTTACTTCCAGTTAAAATATCGGGATCGTTAGTTACTTTATTAAAAGCGTTTTTAAAGTCTTGCGTACCCGGTTCCAATCTGCCTGTATCTGCGGCTATTCGAGCATTAGCATGAGCTTGATTTGCATCTAAACCAGCCAAAGTACCCTGTATAAATGCACCAGCATATTCTCCAAACCATTGGTTATCTGATTTCCATTGTCTATTTAAATTTACTCCCGCAAAAGTCATATCGTAAGAGTCACCAGCATTATCTGCTGTAAGGTAACCTCTTAGAAAAAAGTTATCGTTTTTAAATTCTAATTTATGCTGTTGTAAAAAGAAGTTTTTTATAGAGTATCTGTTTGATCCTTGATATATGGTAGAACCAGACCCTATTTTACCAACATATTGAATTTCAAAATCATTTGCCCATGGTCTAAAATACAAGCCCCAGTCTGCTTTTATACTTTTAGCATTATAGTCTGTTAAGTCAGCTTCATGATACCCAGTTCTACTTACAGCCACATCTGGAATGAGATTGGCAAGGGCTGGATTAGGTAAATTTGCAAGAAAAGTAGGGCTTTCTTTAACAAGTCTTAAATTAGTTGATACTAAATCGCCATAAACATTTATTCCATCATAATCAATATCGTTTTCACGAGTACTATTTCCTTTTATGTAGCTAGTATTTCTATCTTTTCCTCTGGTATCATTAGCTACCCAATCGGTACCTCTTAAATAACTAAAGTTAACTTTGGCTGCAAATTTGTCGCTAAACTTATAGGCGGTACGGATACCGTAATCTATATAATCATTGTCACCAGCTGCAACTTGTGAAGTAATACCCTGCTTGTAATAAGCACTAATACCTGGATGATCAAAAGGGTTTTTACTTCTCATAAATAAAATACCGTTAAAGGCGTTGGCACCGTAAAGTGCAGAAGCAGCTCCTGGTAAAAGCTCTATGCTTTGCACATCAGTTTCAACCATACCTAATAAGTTCCCTAATGGGAAGTTAAGGGTGGGTGCAGCATTATCCATACCATCTACACGTTGCATAAAACGTGTGTTAGCAAATGTAGCAAAACCTCTGGTGTTTACAGATTTAAAGGTTAAACTGTTGGTGTTAATGTCAACTCCTTTTAAGTTTTCTAGGCCGTCATAAAATTCTGCTGAGGCGGTATTTTTAATTTCTTTTAGTCCTAGTCTTTCAACGGTAACTGGTGATTCAAAAATACGCTCAGGTGTTCTAGATGCCGATATAACAACTTCATCTAAAGCTGTTCCTTCTTTTAAAACAAAATTAATGGTTTGATTGTTTTTGGTTACTTCTTGTGTAGCTGTTTCAAACCCAACGCTACTAGCTTGAACTGTAAATGGTGGATTTTGGTTGTAATTTAATGTAAAATTACCATCAAAGTCTGTTACGGTTCCTGTTGAAGTACCAAGAATAATAATGTTTGCTCCTGGTATTGGTTGGTTGTTGTTGTCAACAACAGAACCAGTAGTTATTGTTTGTGAATATGAAAATCCACAAAAAAGCAACAATACGAAATAGGAAATTGTTTTCATTTATTTAATGTTAGTTTAAATTTAGTTTGGCAATATATGTATATTAAAGATATACTTTGAGGTAAAAATAAAAAAAAATTATGCACGCATAGTGCTTTTTAATAAAAAAGATGCTGTATTTTTTTTAAATTGTTAAAAATATGAACTTAAAATACGATTAATCTGATTAAATAGTGAGATTCTGTGAGTTTTTTATTTTATTAAACCATTTCATTACCTCTTTTTTTGCAAATACCCAATTCATTTCATTTTAGAATGTACTTTTGCTAATATTAAAAAAATTATGATAGCAAAGAGTCGGTTTTCAATAAGCTTTATAACGTTATTAACAAGCAGCTTCTTTTCTTATGCCCAAATTAAAGGTAAAATTGTAGATGAAACAAATTCTCCATTAGAATATGCTTCGGTTGCTATATATAATCAAAATACTCATGAATTAGTAACTGGGGGTGTAACCAATAAAGATGGTGTGTTTTTATTTGAATCCTTAAAAAAAGGCAGCTATTATTTGCAAAGTTCTTTTATTGGGTATGAAGTTAAAACTCTTAGAGATATTGTTATTACTAATGCAAGCAGCACTTTAGATATTGGCTCTATACAGCTAATATTAGGAAATACATTAAATGAAATTATTATAGAAGGAGAGAAAAGAACAGTTGTCAATAAAATTGATCGTCAGGTTTTTAACGTTGATTATTTTAAAAATGCACAAGGTGGATCAAGTATAGATATTATTAAAAACCTACCTTCAATAAGTATAGATGGTCAAGGTGAAATTACGGTGAGAGGCAGCTCTGGTTTTGTGGTTTTACTTAACGGAAAGCCAACACAAGGCAATGCTATATCGCTAATGGCACAATTGCCAGCAAATTTTATTAGTCGTGTAGAAATCATTACAGCACCTTCAGCTAAATATGACCCCGAAGGAAAAGCAGGAATTATAAATATAATAACCAAAAAAGGGGTTATTAAAGGTGCTTTTGGGCAAATAAATTTAAAAAATGGTTTGCCCTCAATAGAACCCTATGAAAATGATAAAACCCATAATCGTTATGGTATTGATGCTCTTTACAATATTCAAAATGAGAAATGGAATATCTCATTAAGTGCTAATTTTCAACGTCATGATATAGGTGGTAAACGGGTAGGTACTGTTTATACAATAATTAACGACATAAAAACACAAACGCCATCTGAAGGTGAACGCAGTTTTGATGAAAAAAACTACAGCGGGCGGTTTACCTTAGATTTTACTCCAGATTCTACCAAGGTGTTTTCTCTAGGGGTTTTTGCAGGAAAACGCAGTAAAGATAGATTGGCTGATATTGTTTACTTTGACAACCATGCTGTTTCGCCAGCTAATAGTAACAATAGGTTATATACATTCTCATATTTTAATCATAATCTAAGGGAAAGAAAAAGCGATTTTGCCTTGGCTAGTTTTGATTTTAATCAAACTTTTAATAATCAGTCCAAGTTATCTACTTCGTTATTATATGAATACACACTTTTAGGAGGTCCAACGGTAAATCAAAATATAGGGTTTCCTAATAATTCTTTAGTATTTCAAGATGAATATAATACCAATAACAACCCTTTAAACGGCATTAGAGTACAAATTGATTATAGCTTTAAACCTTTTAATATTGGTGTTTTAGAAACGGGCTATCAGTATAGAAACCTAAATCATATAGGTGATTTTTTGTATGAAAGACGCACTGATGCAGATAGTGATTTTGTTTTGGTTCCTGAATTTTCAAGTGAGGTAAATTTAAAACGGCGTATTCATTCTCTTTATGCTCAATTATCGGGTAAAAATGGCAAATGGGATTACACAACCGGTTTTAGAATAGAACTGATGAATAGAACTTTAGAACTCAAAGATAAAGCCAATACATTAGACGAAACCTTCTTATATAATTTTACAAAACTATACCCTTCTGCTTTAGTAAATTATAAAGTAAATGAGAAAACCAACCTAAAAGTAGCCTATAGCAAACGCGTTGAACGCACTACTACATTTAAGATGAATCCGTTTCCTGAGCGAGAGCATTCTGAAACTCTTGAACAAGGTGATCCTGAACTTAAACCCGAATTTATTGATTTATTAGAATTGGGTATCTCAAAAAAAACCAAAGGTGGTACGGTTATTTTTGCAACTGGTTATTTTAAACATGTGAATAATGTGGTTAATAGAGTTAATACGGTTTATAATGATAGCATTTTAAATAGAATTTACTCTAATGTTGGAAACGCAAAAGCTATTGGTTTAGAACTTGGAATGCAATTAAACCCAACCAAAAACTGGCGTAATTTTATAGGATGCAATATCTACAATTACAGTATTAATGGTACTTTTGATAATTCTCCTGTTAATTCTGAGGCAAGCGTTTATTCAGTAAATTTAAATTCTACTTTTAATTTTTGGAAAAATGCTTCGTTGCAATTTAACTTCAATTATTTATCAAACCGAATAACCGCTCAGGGTTCAGATTCGCAATTTTATTCTCCCAACCTAAGTTTTCAAAAATCGTTTCTAAACAATAGGCTCACAACTACCTTGCAATGGCAAAACATAGATTTAGGCCTTCTAAAAACTAACGAACAACGCATAACAACCTTTAGAGATAATCAATTTTTTACAACCACCAATTACATCTATGAGGTTGATATGGTTTTACTAAATTTATCTTACACTTTTAAAAATGGCAAAAACAAATCAAAATTTATTGATAGTGAGTTTGGCAAAAGAGAGTTCTAAAAACCAGTAGCTTTTATTTAACTCAGCATTTAATCTGGTTCTGTAAATTTTTATATTTTTAAGTAACTTATACCAAAAAAATGGTTTTTTGTGTAGAAATAAGTAACTTTATAATTAAATTAACTTGCCGTTTGGGTAAGTATTGTATTTAATTTTTTTTACAATAGTGTTTAAAAATAACTATAATCTGTTAAAATAATACTATGGCAAAAGTATGTTTAGAGTGCAGCGAAAAAATTATTGGTAGAAGTGATAAAAAATTTTGTGGTGACTACTGTCGTAATGCATATAACAATACCATTAATAAAGACTCAAAAAATCTTATAAGAAATATAAATAACAGGTTAAGAAAAAATTGGCGTATTCTTGAAACCTTAAATCCTAACCAAAAAACAAAAACAACCAGAACAAAACTTATTCAGCAGGGGTTTGATTTTAATTTCTTTACAAGCACCTACATAACCAAAGCCGGAACAATATATTATTTTGTATATGACCAAGGATATTTACCACTAGAAGACGAGTATTATGCTTTGGTAAAACGAGAAAGCTAGTTTTTATAAAGCATTATGGCTACGGTTTAATTCTTTAACAAAACCCGATGCTATTATTATTTATTCCAGTTTTGCCCCTTTAGTTTCATAGCTGCTTTAAGTATGTCTTTTTGACTTATTAGCCCAATTAATTTTCCGTTTTCAACAATTGGAAAACGGCGTCTTTTGGCATCTAAAAACTTATTGGCGGCATCAAAAATATTCATATTACCGTCAATAGTTTCTACATTTAAAGCCATATAATTTTCAATGGTTTTATCTTGCATAGGCATATTGTAATAACGGCTTTCACTAATTTGTTTAATACAATCTCCTTCAGAGATAATGCCTATTAGTTCCATGTTTTTATTTACCACAGGACCGCCAGATATTTTGTGTTTAATTAGAGCTTGAATAACGCTCTCAAGGGTTTGGTCGGGGGTAAAGGTTATCAAATTGGTGCTCATATAATCACTAACCTTTAGAGGCGTAGTTTGGATACTATTAGATTGCCGTCTTCTAGCTCCTTGAAAACTTTTTATTCCCATGGTTTTTGCTTTTAGTAATTTTAAATGTAACTAAAAAAAATGACTTTGCAAAAAATATCTCACTTCATAGTAGCTAGTTTTTTGTTGATGAAAAAACTATTTTTAACTTTAATTAAAATAATTAGCATTCTTTTAAGGGTTTGAATGTTAATTTTTTTTAGTTTTAAGCTCTTAAAATAACCTTATTAAAAAAAAGATGAAAAATTTATTTGGATTGGTTTTGTTGACGTGCAGTTTTATGTTGAATGCACAAACTAACTCAGAATTACTTAAACATTATGAAGCTTATTATAAGCAAATGAAAGAACAAGGCGATATGCAAGGAATTGTTAACGCCATGACGCATTTAAATTTATTAAACCCATCGGTTGCTAGAAAAGACACCTTGGCCTATATTTATATGAGTGAAGGTAAGTATATACAAGCCCTAAACACCATAGGTTATGAAAGAAATAATACCGATTCTGATATTGCAGTTGAAGTAAAAGCAGTATCACTAAAAGCCGTTAAACAACCTGAACTTGCCATAGGTCTTTTTGAAGAAATGTTTAAAAGAAACCCAAACGCCTTAATAGCCTATGAACTAGCTGAACTAACTCTGCAAACTCAAAAATTGGCTGAAGCAGAAAAGCACATTGCTTATGGTTTAGCAAATTCTAAAGACGATATGAAAAAGGCTTTTTATGAATCACAACAACCTTATGAAGTGCCTTTAAAATCGGCTTTTATGTATTTAAACGCACTGTCTATTTACAATAAAGATAAAAAAGCCAATATTGATGCCGCTGTTGATATTTTGGATGCTGCTTTAAAAACAGCTCCAAACTTTGGGTTAATTCAACTTACTAAAACAGAACTTTTAAGACAAAAACAAGCTTTATTACAAGCTACTACGTCTAAAAATTAAAAAGCGTTTAAAAAACCAAACTGCCATAACCCTAATGCCACTTTGCGTTAGGGTTTTTCTATTACTCTACTATCAAATTCTACTTTTTTATTCATTTGAAAATTGAGATTAGAAAACGCCACTAAAACTTCTTTGATAACAACCACTAGCTCTTGCTTTGTTGTAGTTGTTAAATTGTATAAACTATGAAGCTTGAGTAACTTGGTTTCAAGAACTAACACCCT
>JALRJA010000293.1 GCA_023255235.1 Flaviramulus sp. | reverse complement strand
AAATAAAGTGGGCTTTCCATCGGAAGATATTATTTTCGATTTGAATATTTTTCCAGTTGCAACAGGCATGGAAGAACACAAAAAAAATGCTGTAGATTTTATTGAAGCCACACGTTGGGTTCGTCAAAATTTAAAAAACGTTTCTGTAAGTGGTGGTGTGAGTAATGTGTCATTTTCTTTTAGAGGAAATGATGGTGTTCGCGAAGCAATGCACTCAGTGTTTCTATATCACGCTATTCAAGCGGGTATGAATATGGGTATTGTAAATCCGGCTCTTTTAGAAGTTTATGATGATATTCCAAAAGATTTATTAAACTATGTAGAAGATGTTATTTTAGATAGACGCTCTGATGCAACAGAACGATTATTAGATTTTGCCGAAACCGTAAAAGGCTCTAAAACTGAAAAAGCTGCCGATTTATCGTGGAGGGAAAACCCTATACAAGAACGCATCACACACGCCCTTGTAAAAGGTATTGATGCCTATATTATAGACGATGTAGAGGCGGCAAGACTACAAGCAAAAAAACCTATTGATGTTATTGAAGGTCATTTAATGATTGGCATGAATGTAGTAGGCGATTTGTTTGGTGCTGGTAAAATGTTTTTGCCACAAGTTGTAAAATCTGCTAGGGTTATGAAAAAAGCCGTTGCCTATTTAAACCCATTCATAGAAGCTGAAAAAACCGATAAACAAGAACCAGTTGGTAAAATTTTAATGGCAACCGTTAAAGGTGATGTTCATGATATAGGAAAAAATATTGTAAGTGTTGTACTAGCTTGTAACAACTACCAAATTGTAGATTTAGGTGTTATGGTACCGCCAGAAAAAATTATTGAAACAGCTATCAAAGAACGTGTAGATGCCATTGGCTTATCGGGCTTAATAACACCATCACTAGATGAAATGGTATATTTGGCTAAAGAAATGCAACGACAAAATTTTCAAATTCCTTTGTTAATTGGTGGTGCAACCACATCAAAAGCCCATACCGCTGTAAAAATTGATACGCAATACAAAAACGCGGTTGTTCATGTAAACGACGCCTCGCGAGCGGTAACAGTAGTTGGCGATTTATTAAACAAAAAAACAACCCATCAATACACCGCCAAATTAAAAGCAGATTATGATGATTTTAGAACCAAGTTCTTAAAACGAGGCAAAGAAAAATCCTATATTTCAATTGCTGAAGCCAGATTAAACAAGTTTAAAATAAATTGGGAAACAACTCAAATTTTTAAACCAAACGAGTTAGGCGTTCAAGTATGGAAACAGGTAAGCTTAAAAGAATTATTTCCATTTATAGATTGGAGCCCGTTTTTTAGAAGTTGGGATTTACATGGTAAATATCCCGATATTTTACAAGACCAAGTAGTTGGTGAGCAAGCAACTCAATTGTTTGAAGATGCTCAACAAATGATAAAACAAATCATGGCAAAGCAAAGCTTAAAAGCTAAAGCCATTTTTGGATTGTTTGAAGCAAACACTATAAATGACGACGATATTTCTGTTTATAAAAACCGCAAAGAATTGGCAGTTTTTAGAACCTTACGTCAGCAATTAAAAAAGCGTGAAGGCATCCCTAATATAGCTTTAGCAGATTTTATTGCACCAAAGCATAGCGGTAAAACCGATTTTATAGGCAGCTTTTGTGTGAGTATTTTTGGAGCTCAAGAACTAGCCGATTTTTATAAAAATAACGCCGATGATTATAACGCTATTATGGCACAAGCCATAGCCGATAGATTTGCCGAAGCGTTTGCCGAATATTTGCACAAACAAATACGAACTAAACATTGGGGTTATGCTGAAAACGAAATTTTAACCAATGACGATTTGATAAAAGAAAGCTATAAAGGCATTCGTCCAGCACCTGGTTACCCAGCCTGTCCAGACCATTTAGAAAAAGAAACTATTTGGCAACTATTAGAGGTTGAAAAACATATTGGAGTAAGTTTAACAGAAAGTTTAGCAATGTGGCCAGCAGCGTCGGTATCTGGATATTATTTTGCTAATCCTGAAGCTAAATACTTTGGTTTGGGTAAAATAACCAACGACCAAGTTAGCCATTATGCAGAGCGTAAAGGCATAACAAAAGCTAAGGCTAGAAAATGGTTGCATCCTAATATAGCAGATGAGTAAGAACACAAAAGCTATTATAGTAATTTTATGGCAACCCAAACAATAATTAAACGCATAAGTATAAAATAATAAATTTAGAAATCTCATTTTTGAGAATTTAGCACAATGAAAATAACAGACCACATAAAAAAGGCTAATAAGAAAACCTTGTTTTCTTTTGAAATTATACCGCCAAAAAAAGGAAATAGCATTCAAGATTTATATAATAACATTGATCCATTAATGGAGTTTGAACCACCATTTATTGATGTAACAACATCACGTGAAGAATATGTTTATATAGACAAAGGAGAAGGGCTTTTAGACAGAAAAATAACCCGTATGCGACCCGGAACGGTAGGTATTTGTGCGGCGAGAAGAAGTGTCGCAAAGCACCATCAAATGAGCACAGAACGTCGCCGATCATGCCCAGCACTGCTGGTTCACAGGCCAAGCAAGGTGGCTGCTGCGCATTGAACCCGGACACTAAGGCTTTGAGGAGCGTCAACGTCA
>JALRJA010000288.1 GCA_023255235.1 Flaviramulus sp. | reverse complement strand
AGACCCCCAATTAACCACCTTTGATGCAAAAGCATATGCCACTTTACTAATAGAGGCAGCAAACAATGAACAATCAAACGTGGTAATTGTTAGTTCAAGTTCAAACAGTAAACACCTAGCACCGCTACTATCGATTGGATTACAGGCAGGGTATGCTTCAAATGTAGTTGAACAACCATCAAGCATTAATCCGTTTACAGTAAAACGCACCGCTTTCACAAATAAAGCCTTTGAGAACATTCAAATAAATACAGATATAAAAATTGTAGGTGTTTCAAACAATGCGTTTGGATTAGTAGAAACAACCGGTGCTGGTTTGGTAGAAACCTTTTCACCTTCAATTACTAAATCGGGTGTAAAGGTAGAATCTGTAGATAAAGCAACAAACCAGGTTACTATTGCCGATGCCGATATAGTAGTGTCTGCCGGTAGAGGTTTAAAAGGTCCTGAAAATTGGGGTATAATTGAAGATCTTGCTAGCGTTTTAGGAGCTGCAACAGCCTGCTCTAAACCAGTTTCTGATCTTGGTTGGAGACCACACAGTGAACACGTAGGGCAAACGGGTAAGCCAGTAGCATCAAATTTATATATAGCTATTGGAATTTCGGGTGCTATTCAGCATTTAGCAGGAATAAATGCTTCAAAAGTAAAAGTTGTTATAAATAACGACCCCGAAGCACCTTTTTTTAAAGCCGCCGATTATGGTGTTGTTGGAGATGCCTTTGAGGTTATTCCAGCACTTACTGAAAAATTAAAAGCTTTTAAAGCTAATCAATAAATTATTTTTTATAAATTGTATCCTTGTATTGAACTGCTTAAATTAGCATAATATCTTAAATTTGCTTTTTGCAATTGGAAAAGTTCTAATTTAAACAGTTCTTTGTTTTTTATACCAATTTATGAGTTTAGTAAGATTACATATTAAAGGAATATCATACAGCCAAACCCAAAATGGAGCTTATGCTTTGATTTTGAATGAACTAGACGGAAATAGAAAACTACCTATAGTTATTGGTGCTTTTGAAGCACAATCTATTGCCATAGCCTTAGAAAAAGCAATTAGCCCACCCAGACCACTAACCCATGATTTGTTTAAAAATTTTGCCGATAGGTTTGATATTGTTATAAAACAAGTTATTATTCATAAGCTAGTTGATGGTGTTTTTTATTCTAGTTTGATTTGTGAGCGTGATAAAATTGAAGAAATTATTGATGCCAGAACAAGTGATGCCATTGCATTAGCTCTTCGTTTTCAAGCACCTATTTTTACCTACAAGAATATACTTGATAAAGCTGGTATATATTTAAAAGGAAACTCTAAAGATAAAGAAGATGCTGTTGAAAGTAAAGACCCTATTTTCATAGAAGATATCGTTTCTAACGAACCTGAATCTAATCCAAGTAGTTATTTTAAAGATAAAAAACTTGAAGAACTTCATGTGCTTTTAGACCAAGCAGTTGCAAACGAAGATTATGAAAAGGCTGCCCGTATTCGTGATGAAATTTCTAAAAGAAAATAACTATCAAATCGTATTAATTTTTTGTTATTGATTAGAAAAGTAAAGCTTCAAAAAAAATATAAAAAGCTAATTAAACTTAGAAGAATAAAAACATAACTGCTCGTTGCAACCATAAAATAAACCACATGAAAAACCTTTTTTTATCATTTTTAACACTCTTTATGTTTTGTGTTTCAATAGTAGCTGCCCAAAACTCTAGTGCTACTTTAGACACCCTTACAACTAAAACCGTAGTTACAACACAAGTGAGTGATTCTTTAAAAACAGATTTTTCAGAAGAAAAAACACAGGCAGTTGTAAATGAGACGCCCATAA
The DNA here is from genome assembly GCA_023255235.1 of Flaviramulus sp. Classification (GTDB taxonomy): domain Bacteria; phylum Bacteroidota; class Bacteroidia; order Flavobacteriales; family Flavobacteriaceae; genus JALRJA01. The sequence continues at coordinate 1,811 of JALRJA010000288.1, read as the reverse complement.
ACAAAACAACTATTATTCCTAGCCAAGGATTTTCACTAAACAGCCTATGGCGTGGGGTTTTAGGTATGCTGTCATTAGTGTTTTTAGCATTTTTATTTAGCAGTAACAAAAAAGCTATTAATTGGAAAATTGTTGGTGTTGGCTTAACCTTTCAATTAATTATTGCTGTTGGTGTATTAAAAGTAAACTTTATTAAAAACATTTTTGAATTTGTTGGTAATTTATTCATTCAAGTACTTGAGTTTACCAGAGCTGGAAGTAAATTCTTATTTGAAGGATTGGTTGTAGATATGGATACCTTTGGTTATATTTTTGCCTTTCAGGTTTTACCAACCATTATTTTCTTTTCGGCTTTAACATCGGTTTTATTCTATTTAGGTATTATTCAAAAAGTTGTGAAAGCTTTAGCATGGCTACTCTCAAAAGCTTTAAAAATTTCTGGAGCAGAGAGTTTAAGTGTTGCAGGAAATATTTTTTTAGGACAAACCGAAGCACCACTTTTAATAAAAGCCTATTTAGAAAAAATGACTAAATCTGAAATACTTTTAGTTATGATTGGCGGTATGGCTACTGTTGCTGGTGCTGTGCTTGCAGCCTATATAGGATTTCTTGGTGGTGACGACCCTGTTTTAAGGTTATTTTATGCAAAGCATTTATTGGCAGCATCGGTTATGGCTGCACCTGGTGCTATAGTTATATCTAAAATTTTATACCCACAAACAGAAGCTATAAATACCGATGTTAGCGTGTCTCAAGACAAAATTGGCTCAAACTTTTTAGATGCCATAGCCAACGGCACAACTGAAGGTTTAAAGCTTGCCGTAAATGTTGGTGCCATGCTATTGGTTTTTGTTGCTTTTATTGCCATGTTTAATGGTATTTTAGGATGGGTTGGTAATGTAAGCAGTTTTAACACTTGGATAGCAGCCAATACAACTTACAATAGCCTATCTATAGAATTTATTTTAGGCTATATTTTTGCTCCACTTATGTGGCTTATAGGTGTTGCAAAAGAAGATATGGCACTTATGGGTCAACTTTTAGGCATTAAACTAGCAGCCAGCGAATTTATTGGCTACATACAATTAGCAGACCTTAAAAATGTGGCTAACTCAATCCATTTAAGCTATGAAAAATCAATAATTATGGCTACTTATATGCTTTGTGGATTTGCAAATTTTGCATCTATTGGTATTCAAATAGGCGGTATTGGATCTTTAGCACCTGGGCAACGTAAAACCTTATCAAAATTTGGTATGAAAGCCCTTATAGGTGGCACTATAGCTTCTTTAATATCGGCAACAATAGCGGGTATGCTCATTGGCTAAAAACCCATAACCAATTAATTTGTAAATTAATTAAGTAGTTAATAACTTTTAAATAAATTTAAGGTTTTGTAGCAGGGTTACAGATGGGTTTTTTTATTTTTAAAACTTGAATTTAAAATATCGGTAATGAAGCAATATCACGATTTAGTAAAACACGTTTTAACCCATGGTAATGAAAAACAAGATAGAACCGGAACTGGAACAAAAAGTGTTTTTGGATACCAAATGCGATTTGATTTGAGCGAAGGGTTTCCTATGGTAACAACCAAGAAACTCCACTTAAAATCAATAATATATGAACTCCTTTGGTTTTTAAAAGGTGATACCAATATTAAATACTTGACCGAAAACGGTGTGCGTATATGGAATGAATGGGCAGATGAAAACGGTGATTTAGGTCCTGTTTATGGCTATCAATGGCGAAATTGGAACGGTGATGATATTGACCAAATAAAAGACGTTATTCATGCTTTAAAAAATAAT
>JALRJA010000230.1 GCA_023255235.1 Flaviramulus sp. | reverse complement strand
CTGCAAGGTTGATACCACCTTCTAAGTGGATTCCTATTTCGTGCATTGGAATACCTGTGATTTGTTTTTTACCTTCACCAAACAATTCCCATTCTTCACCACCAGTATCTTTGTAATAATCCTGTGGCACGCTCTACATCTTTAACACCTGGTAATTCTACTAAAATTCTTCCGGATGTTCCTAACCGTTGAATGCTTGGTGACGTTACACCAAACTCATCAATACGTTTACGTAATACTTCAAAAGCAGATACAATAGATTCATCTATTTTAGTACTAATAATACTTTTTACCTCATCATCAGTCATGCTTCCTTCAATTTCTCCATCTAATTCTTTTGTGTAAAATATATCGGGAGATGCTAATTTTGTATCACCTTTAATGTTATCAAAAGCTATAAAGAAATCTTCTAAATATGTATTCTGGCTATTTTTTTGAAGTTCTGTTGCGTCTTCTAAAGCTTTATTAAAAACGGGGTCTTTGGTGTTGTTTGCTAAGCCTTTTAAAATGTCTTTTACACTTACTTGAAGAATAACATTAATACCACCTTTTAGGTCAAGACCTAGATTCATTGCTTTGGCTTTCACTTCATTATAAGTAAATTTTGCTATACCTATATTAAAAACGGTATCTGTTTCTATTGCTTGTAAATAGTTGGCTTCTTCTTGGCTGCGTTTGGCACGATAATCATCTTCTGTATCTGCAATTTTATTAATGGCAATTTCTTCCGCAGTTTTTTCAATTTGATTTGCTTTGAATGTGAATGATAATTGATAAATACTTACCAAACCAAACAAAAGTGCAAATAACTTTACTAGTCCTTTGTTTTGCATTTTCTGTGTTTTTTAATGTCAAATTTTGTTAATATCCAAAATTTTTTGGGCAAGCAAATATAGAATTTACCTTATAATTTGACAATTTTTATTTTGAATTAAATTTTTGTGTTTTCTTAATTGATGAAAGGTAATTAAAAGTGATGCTTTTCTTTTAATTTTTAGGCTTATATATAATTATATAAAGCCTTTTTAGCTAATAGGTCCTGCTCTTACTTGAGGAATACTTTTAGATGTGTTTTGTATAGTGAATACAATATTTCTACAAACTTTAAGGGTAAGTTTTATAACAATATTATCTAATTTTTTATGGTTTATAAATGAATAGGTGTTTGGCTCAAAAAACCGGTCGCTTTTAGTATCAAAGGCTTGTATAGTAACTCCGTTTAAGTTCCAATCACCATTATTTTTATTTTGAATTTCACAAAAATCAAGGTTATAACTAATGGTAATTTCATTTAAAGGAATCTCATTAGTGCTATGATGTTGCTTGTTAAATCCAAGGTCTATTTGTTCTTCTTTTGAAAAGGTTTCTTTTATACTAGCAACATCTATATCGCTGTAATAAGTTATTTTTAGGTTATTCTGTTTAGTTTTTTTTACTTGAATGTTGTTTGCTCCTAAATTTTGTAATTGTAGTTTCACACTAGCTATAGTGCTTTTAATTTCTTGAGCAGTTACTTTGTTATTTGTAAATTGTAATACAATTTCTTGGTTAGGTAAAAGTGTTTGTTGCTGAGAAAAAATTCCAAGCAAGGTTACCATAATAATTAAAACACTTATGTGCCATTTTTTTAACATGGGTTAAATATAAAAAATAAAGACTGTATTTCTACAGTCTTTATATAAATATCTTTTAAAACTATAAATATTAAAGTTCTAACAAATCATTGGTTTTTCTAACACCCTCAGCACTGGCTTGCATGTGGGCTTTTTCAGCATCACTAAGTTCAATATCAACAATGCGTTCTATGCCATTTCTTCCTATAATAACTGGTACACCTATACAGATATCGTTTAAGTTATAATCTCCCTCTAACATGGTTGAACATGGAAACATTTTCTTTTGGTCGCATGCAATAGCTTGAACTAGAGCACTTACTGCTGCTCCAGGTGCATACCAAGCCGATGTTCCTAATAATTTAGTAAGTGTTGCACCACCAACTTTGGTATCTTCAGCTACTTGCTGTAAGCGTTCTTGAGATAAAAATTCTGATACTTTCACACTATTTCTGGTAGCGTGAGCAATTAATGGCACCATACCGGTATCACTGTGTCCGCCAATTACCATACCGTCTACATCGCTTATGGGAGCTTCTAAAGCTTCGGCTAACCTGTATTTAAAGCGTGCAGAATCTAAGGCACCACCCATACCAATAATTCTATTTTTTGGTAATTTAGTGGCTTTATGTGTTAAATAGGTCATGGTATCCATAGGATTACTAACCACAATAAGAACCGTGTTAGGTGAATGCTCAACTAAACTTGTTGTTACAGATTTAACAATACCTGCGTTAATACCAATCAATTCTTCACGGGTCATTCCTGGTTTTCTAGGAATTCCTGATGTAATAACACAAATATCGCTATTTGCTGTTTTACTGTAATCATTTGTAATTCCTGTTATTTTTGTATCAAAACCATTTAAAGATGCACATTGCATTAAGTCCATAGCTTTTCCTTCTGCATAGCCTTCTTTAATATCTAACAAGACCACTTCTGAAGCAAAATTTTTAATAGCAATATACTCTGCACAACTTGCACCTACTGCTCCTGCTCCTACAACTGTTACTTTCATTTTTTTATATTTATTTATTGTTTTTTTATAGATAAAACACCACCTTTTAAAAGTGTGATTTTTATGATTTTAGTGATGCAAAATTACAAATTAAAAAACGGTTAATAAAAAAAGCACAAGACAAAATCTTATGCTTTTTAAAAATAATTAAATACTAAATATAATAGTATTTTTATTTTTTATCTGAAACCAAAATTGATTCCTAGAGAAAAGGCGTTAAATTCTGATAGATGATACTCTGCATTAAGCCTAAAAAACCCTAGTTTTAATTTTGTTCCAATGGTTCCTCTGGGAGAAGACACATTGCTTGATAGGGAAAGTGGATTAACAATATCTGATGATGTTAATGCACCGTTAGTTACTCTGTAAGTTCCTAATAAATTAGTTTCTGACTTGCCTCTAATAAGACCTAATCCACCATAAAAATTAATTACTGGAAATTTTGTAGAAGCTATTAATTGAAATAACCACGTATTAATATCACTTTCTACACGTTTATTTTCACCAACCACACTTGAAGAGTTTACTATATCATAAGACGCATCTAAATGGGTGTAAGCTATTAAGCCCGATATGGCTAGAGGTAGCACTTTATCGGCAGGAAGCCATTGGGTAAACTCCATTTGTAAACCTGCTCCATACATATTTAAAGACACATCTTCTGTAACAATTTTAGGCACAAAACGCGCTTTCACTTCAATACCTTTACCCAAACCTAAAGCAGCTTGTATAAAGGCTGTTGGTATTAGATTAATTTTTTCAGAACCAATACCATTTGGTAACTCTACTTGTTCTGTTTGATTACCAAAAATAGGGTCATCATATTCAATTTCAACCATAATTGCCGGATTATTTTCTCCTAAAACGGTTGATACCATTTGAGAACTTGGTCCTTGAACAAATTCTATATTATTATAGTTGTTTGTATTTAATTGAAAGGTTTTATTGTCATTATTTACAGTTGATGCATTGGCAATAACTGAAATTTCAAAACCACCTAATGGCTTAATTTTGGCTGTATTAAACCAATTGGCATTCATGCTGTGCATTAAACCCTTTGTAGCTGGTGCAAAATAATCATTTGCAAAACGGTTTGCATCTTCAACTCCAGCAGCTAAAAAAACGCCAATATCATTTTGGGCTTTAGAATTAAATGTTGCTATGCTTAGCAACAGAAGTAGTATTATTTTCTTCATAATGGCATATATTAACACCATAAAAGTAAGAAAAGGTGTTGAAAAAACTGTTTTTTTTAAAATTATTCTAGAATTCTACAGCAAATCCTACTCCTAAAAACTGTTTCCATTGAATTTTAGGTCCTGCTTCATCAAACTCCTCTTCTATTTCTGAAGGTTTGGTGGTTTTCACATCATCATCATAACGTAAGTGAGACCCTAGGGTAGCTCTAATAAAATTATTTACCTTAAAGTCAAAATCAACTCTCCAATCTAAATCTATGTTTCCAAATTTGTTTATGTAGTCTGAATACAAACTCACCATGTGTTTTAGATTTATGTTTTGAATTAATTCAACCTCATAACTATTGGTTACCAAAACGCCTATTTCTTTTCTAACACGTTCGCCTGGTTTTATAATATTACCATTATCGTCTAAAATGGCTGGTGTAACACCAAAAGACCCTGCATTTGCAAGATTTTCATCTAATACAAAAGTGGCTTTTAAAGTAACAGGAGAGAAATAAAATGATATTTTATCAATGTTTTTTCCATATTCCATTCCGCCTCCAAAAAATAAATATCCGGGTGCCAAAAATCTGGATATGGGGTTGTCTTTATTGGGGTATTGATACCCGTTTGTTAATTGGGTTCTAAAGTTTAGTCGTGCAGAGTAAAACCAATTTGAAAGGCTATCTGGTTTAAAGCCAATGTTTGAATTAAATTCAAATAAATCATCGGTTTTTCTGGTTTCACGTTTTTGTTGTTTGTTTATTCCGTAATCTATTAGGGCATTATTTTTCCAAACAAAAAATCGGTCTTTATAGTTATATTCAGACCTTAAACCCAATAAACCTGAAATAGAGTTACTACCTCCAGAATTCCAATTTACAAAAGCTACTTCATTTAAATCTAAAGAGGCTTTATTTTTTTGTATCCATTGCGGACCATCATATTTTTGCTTCTTTGGTTTTAAGAATAAGGTATCTGGTTGTGCTACCAAAAATTGAAAAAATAAAGAGAAGAAAAGTAATAAATGGCTTTTCATGGATTGTTAAAGTTGGTTTAAAATTAATAATTAAACTCCCCAAACTCTGATTTTATTGTAAGTTTTTTTGATTTTGAAGCTTCTACTCTACCAATTATTTTGGCATCTACATGAAATGATTTTGAAATTTCAATAATGTTTTGGGCAATTTTGGGATCTACATACAATTCCATTCTATGCCCACAATTGAATACTTGATACATTTCTTTCCAATCGGTTTTTGATTGTTCTTGAATTAATTGGAACAATGGTGGTACTGGAAATAAATTATCTTTAATCACGTGAACGTTTTCTACAAAGTGAAGCACTTTTG
>JALRJA010000107.1 GCA_023255235.1 Flaviramulus sp. | reverse complement strand
TTTCTTCTACATATGAAGCAAACCCGTCTGATATAATCTTTGCTATCTTATAAGACTCGCGCATATTAGATGAAGATACAAATAAATCATCAATAATACCAGTGTTTTTTTCGTATCCAAAACTACCTGCCATACCACAACAACCACTTGGTATAATGGTTACTGTATAGTTTTTGGGTAAATTTAATACGGCAAAACTAGATAGTTGGTTTTGCAAGGCTTTTTGATAACAATGCCCATGAAACTTTATGTTTTTTGTTTTTAAGGTAAATTGTTGTGAGGTTATGTTTCCTAATGTTATTTCGTGTTGTATAAATTCTTCTATTAAAAAAGTGTTTTTTGCTATATTTTCAGCAGAAGTTATATCGTTTGCTAATTTTAAATAATCGTCTTTAAAAGTATAAATGGCAGAAGGTTCAATACCTACTAAAGGCGTTTGAGCTGTAATTTTATCTTTAAAAATACTGATGTTTTTATTGGCTAAATTTTTAGCTTGTTTTAAAAATCCTTTTGATATATAACTTCTTCCGCTTTCAAAATGATTTATATGCAACACGCGATAGTTTAATGATTCTAACAGAATGTGTGCGTCTTGAGCAATTTCTGATTCTAAATAATTGGTAAATTCATCTGTAAAAAAATAGATGGTTTTTATAGGATTTTTGTTTGCTTTAGTTGTTGTTTTTAAACCTTTGTCTTTTAGGTAACTAGTAAACGATTTGGTAGCTTTTGGTAAACTGCGTTTAGGGTGAATTCCTAAAAAAAACTGAATACATTTTGCTGTAAATTTATTTTGTGAAAACCAATTATATAAAAGCGGTACTTGAGAAGCTATCTTGTAATATTTGGTTGCATTTGCAAAAAATCTGTCTTGCAGTTTATACCCATTGGCTTCTTGATACTGATATTGAAACTCGGCTTTTAAACTGGCTACATCTAAACTGCTAGGACATTCGCTTGCACAGGCTTTACAGCTTAAACAGAGGTCGAACACCTGTTTTAGTTCTTCATGGTTAAATTTGTTGGCTTTGTTTGAGTTTGTTAAAAACTCACGCAGGGCATTGGCTCGTGCTCGTGTAGAATCTTTTTCATTTCTGGTGGCTCTATAACTAGGGCACATAGTGCCTCCAAATTCTGGAAGTTTTCTGCAATCGCCAGAACCGTTACATTTTTCGGCTTCTCTTAATATGCCTTGCGATTTAGAAAAATTGAGTATGGTTTCTATTTTTGGTTCAACTCTATTTGCTTGATAACGCAAATTTTGGTGCATAGGTAATGGATTGATAATTTTACCCGGATTAAAAATATTATGAGCATCAAAAGTTGTTTTTATTCGTTTTAAAATTTCGTAGTTCTCTTCACCAATCATTAATAGTATAAACTCTGAGCGTGCTATACCATCGCCATGCTCACCACTCATTGAGCCTTTAAATTGTTTAACCAAATGAGCCACATCGGTAGTTATTTTTCTAAATAGAGCCACATCGGCTTCTTGTTTTAAATTTAAAACAGGTCTTAAATGCAATTCACCAGCACCGGCATGAGCATAATAAATAGCCTCTTGGTTATAGCGTTTCATTAATGCTGAAAATTTAGAAATATAAGCAGCCAAATCGGGTAAAGCTACCGCTGTGTCTTCAATACATGCCACTGCTTTTTTATCACCAATAATGTTTCCTAACAACCCTAAGCCAGCACTACGCAAGCTATTGGCTTTGTCTATATCGGGACCTTTTAGTACCGGAAAGGCATAGCTTAGTTTAGTGTTTTTTAAATCGTTTATTAAATTGGTTGCTAGAGTTTCTACATCGCTTAATGCATTAGATCTTACTTCGCACATTAAAATAGCTTTTGGGTCGCCTTGTATAAACTGCCTGTTTTCTTGTTGTGCCTTGTTGTGCTTTGTACAGTCTAAAATGGTTTTGTCTATCATTTCGCAGGTGTACAAATTATGCTTCATAAGTAGCTCTACACTATTTAAGCAGTTTTCAATACTGTTAAAATGTGCTGCTATCATAAGGCTTTCTTTAGGTGGTAGCGTGTCTAACTTTAAGGTAATTTGTGTTGTAAATGCCAGCGTTCCTTCACTTCCTGAAAGTAATTTACACATATTAAATTTTTCAGAAGTATTTATAAACACGTTGCTTTTTATTAGCTCATCTATGGCATACCCGGTGTTTCTTCTGTGTATGTCGGGTTTTGGAAAGGTTTCAATAATTCTATTTTGAACGGTTTTAGATTTTA
>JALRJA010000095.1 GCA_023255235.1 Flaviramulus sp. | reverse complement strand
ATGCTTTAAAAAATAATCCAGATAGCCGAAGAATGCTTGTTTCTGCCTGGAATCCTTCGGTATTACCCGATACCTCAAAAAGCTTTAGTGAAAATGTAGCCAATGGTAAAGCAGCATTACCACCTTGCCATGCATTCTTTCAGTTTTATGTAGCCAACGGTAAATTATCGTGCCAATTATATCAAAGAAGTGCCGATATTTTTTTAGGCGTTCCTTTTAATATCGCTTCCTATGCTTTGTTTACTATGATGGTTGCTCAAGTTTGTGGTTATCAAGCAGGTGAGTTTGTTCATACTTTTGGTGATGCCCATATTTATAGCAACCACTATGAGCAATTAGAACTTCAGCTATCTAGAGAAATAAGACCTCTTCCTAAAATGATACTAAATCCAGAAGTAAAAGACATTTTCAATTTTACTTTTGATGATTTTACGCTATTAGATTACAACCCACACCCACATATTAAAGGCATGGTAGCGGTTTAAACAAAAAGGCTAGCTAAAAATTTTAGTAGCCTTTTGTTATAAGTTTTGTAATTGTAATAACTATTTGTTAAACGTTTAAAACGCTATTTTCTGCAGCTGCAAAATCATTCCAAATATACGAATCAGCTTGATCATCATTAACATAAGTATCATCCATAAGATACCTAAACTCATAAGAACAACCTGTTTGTAAATCTATTGACCCTTTAAATGTACCGTTCTTTAACTTTTTAAGTGGTGTTTTGGTGTCATTCCAGTCGTTAAAACTTCCTACAAGAGCTACTTTTTTTGCTTCTTGAGCGGGTAAGGTGAAGGTAACTTTGCAAACTGGTTTACTTTTTAAATACTGTTTTTTAATAGACATGGTTTAAATTTTTTATGTTTTTATGGTACAAATTTACAAAGTAACAGCCTTGAACAAACCAATATATCAGATGGTTTGAAAAAATTATGAATTTCTAAAATTTACATAAACAAAATTGAAGTTACAAAAATAATACACACCTATAATTATTATATTAGCAACACAAAAAAGCAGCTTTAATAACTGATAATCAATTAGTTTGCCACGAAAACGATTTCGGTAATTACAAATTATAAATTCAAACTTAAAGCCTATTTTATAATTAAAAAGACTTAACTTTACAGGCATTATTATCAAGCTATGTTTGGAAAAAAGAAAACCATACCAACAATAGATAAAGATCAATTAGAATTAATAGAAGCTGCTCAAAAACGCATCAAACAAAAAAAGCGTTTGTACACACACTTTGTTACTCTTTTAATTGGTTCTGTATTTTTAATAATTACCAATACCGTTTTAGGAATTGGCAAAGAGTTCAATCCGTTTGGTGTAAATTGGTTTGTTTACGCTATTTTTATTTGGTTATTTATATTTATTTTTCATTTTTTTAACGTGTTTGTTAACCATAAGTTTATGGGTAAAGATTGGGAAAAAAAACAATTAGATAAACTCGTTTTAAAACAACAAGAACAACTAGAAAAGTTAAAATTGGGCTTACTAAATAACGAACACGCTGTAACCGAAACAAAAGTTAATAAAGACCAAAAAACCGATAAAAAACCCAAAATAAAAAAAACAGAACTCACCATTATTGTAGCTGCTGCAGAAAATGATGCCATAGGTTTAGGAAATAAACTCATTTGGCATTTAAGTGATGATTTAAAGCGTTTTAAAAACCTAACTAATGGTCATCATATTATTATGGGACGCAAAACTTTTGAAAGTTTTCCCAAACCATTACCCAACCGAACACATATTGTTATCACAAGGCAAAAAAACTATATAGTACCTGAAGGCGTTGTAGTAGTTAACAACTTACATGATGCAATTGATGCTGCAAAAAATGATTCACAACCATTTATTATTGGTGGTGGCGAAATTTATAAACAAGCTATTACATTTGCAGATAAGATTGAATTAACACGCGTACACCATCATTTTGAAGCAGATACTTTTTTTCCTGAAATTGATGCAACCCTATGGAAAGAAATTAGCAATACATTTCATAAAAAAGATGCCAACCATGACTATGAGTTTTCTTTTTTAACTTATATAAAAAACACCTAAGCAACGCCTTTCCTTAATTTTAGTGATTCGCCTTATGGTAAAAGAGTTACAACTTCGTATTACGCTTAAAGAAGAACAAGAAATTAGTGATATTCTTATTCAAAAATCGGCATCAATACTATCTGTTAATTATCAAGAAATTACTGGCATAAAAATATTGAGAAAATCAATAGATGCGAGAAAACCTACTATTGTTTTCAACTACAAATTGGCAGTATATATTAAAGAGCCTCTACCAAATGATTCACAATATGTGTTCAATTATAAAAATGTTACAAAAGGCAAACCCATACATATTATTGGTTTTGGACCAGCCGGTATGTATGCCGCTTTACGCTGTATAGAACTAGGTTATAAACCCATTGTACTGGAACGTGGTAAAAACGTAAAAGACAGAAGACGAGATTTAAAAGCCATAAACCAAGACCATATTGTAAATGAAAACTCAAATTATTGTTTTGGAGAAGGTGGTGCCGGCACCTATAGTGACGGCAAACTTTACACCCGTAGTTTAAAGCGAGGCGATGTTAGAAAAATTTTTGAAAACCTGGTATTTCATGGTGCTACACAGCAAATATTAATAGATGCTCACCCGCATATTGGAACCAATAAGCTTCCTAAAGTTGTTCAAAATATTAGAGAAACTATTTTAAAAAATGGAGGAGAAATTCATTTTGAAACTAAAGTTACTAATTTCATTATTAAACATAATACTATTAAAAGCATTATATTAAACAATGAGCAAGAAGTAGTTGTTGAAAAAGTAATTCTTGCAACTGGGCATTCAGCAAGAGATATTTTTTACCTACTTCATAAAAAACAAATTGCCATAGAAGCCAAATCATTTGCAATGGGTGTTCGGGTAGAACATCCGCAACATATTATCGATTCTATTCAATACCATTGTAGTGGTAAACGAGATGAGTTACTCCCAGCTGCATCATACAGTTTAGTGCAGCAGGTAAACCACAGAGGCGTTTATTCTTTTTGTATGTGCCCTGGCGGTTTTATTGTTCCTGCTGCAACAGCAAACGGTGAGGTTGTAGTAAATGGTATGTCGCCATCTAAACGCAATAATTTATATGCCAATTCGGGCATTGTTGTTGCTATAGATGTTAAAAAAGATTTGGTAAAATATGATCAGTTTGGTTCTTTAAAGGGTTTAGAATTTCAAACCTATTTAGAAAAACTAGCTTTTACAGCAGGCGGAAAAAGCCAAACAGCACCAGCTCAACGTTTAACTGATTTTGTTGAAGGTAAATTATCAAACGACTTAAATTCTACTTCATATCAACCTGGTTTAAATTCGGTGCCACTTCACTCACTTTTACCAAAATTAATTGGAAGCAGATTAAGAAAAGGGTTTGAATTTTTTGGGCAAAAAATGACTGGTTTCTACACCAAAGAAGCCAATGTAGTTGGCGTAGAATCTAGAACCTCTTCCCCTATTTGTATTCCAAGAACCCAAACCTTAGAGCATCCTCAAATAAGCAATTTATATCCCTGTGGTGAAGGTGCTGGTTATGCAGGCGGAATTGTATCGGCAGCTATGGATGGTGAACGTTGTGCAGAAGCAGCCACCAAAGATTACTAGTTGGTATTTTATTTCTATTTTTGCAATTCATAAAAAATAAATAAAAATGAATGCATATATTTTTCCAGGTCAAGGCGCTCAATTTACAGGAATGGGTTTAGATTTATTTGAAAACTCACCTTTAGCTCGCGATTTGTTTAATCAAGCTAATAGCATATTAGGTTTTAATATCACAAAAATTATGTTTGAAGGTTCGGCTGAAGATTTAAAAGAAACCAAAGTCACACAACCAGCTATATTTTTAAACTCTGTTATTTTAGCTAAAACTTTAGGCACTAATTTTAAACCCGATATGGTTGCTGGGCATTCTCTTGGAGAGTTTTCTGCATTAGTTGCAAACGGCACTTTAACCTATGAAGATGGTTTAAAATTAGTATCGCAACGTGCTTTAGCTATGCAAAAAGCATGTGACCTGCAACCAAGCACTATGGCAGCTGTTTTAGGATTAGATGATGCCGTAGTTGAAAAAACATGTGCCACAATTAATGGCGTTGTTGTAGCTGCAAATTATAACTGCCCAGGGCAGTTAGTTATTTCTGGTGAAATTGAAGCCATAAACAAAGCCTGTGATGCACTAAAAGAACAAGGTGCTAGGCGAGCTCTAGTTTTGCCTGTTGGTGGTGCTTTTCACTCACCACTTATGGAACCGGCAAGAGAAGAACTAGAAGCCGCCATAGAAAATACCACTTTTAGTAAACCAACTTGTCCCATATATCAAAATGTAACTGCAAATGCCGTAATAGATCAAATGGCTATTAAAACAAACTTAATATCTCAATTAACAGCTCCTGTAAAATGGACTCAATCTATCCAGCAAATGATTGCAGACGGCGCTACCTTATTTACTGAAGTAGGTCCGGGTAACGTTTTACAAGGTCTCGTTAAAAAAATTAATAGAGATGCTTTAACAAGTTCAGCTACTATAAATTCTGTAAATTAAATGACTATTTCAAAACGCCATATCGCTATAACTGTACTAATTTTTGTAACTGTTATAATAGATCAATTATCAAAAGTAATTGTTAGAGCAAACATTATAGGACAAACAGAAACTACAGTAAGTGAACGAATACCACTAATTGGCAATGCTTTTATTATGATGAATGTTGAAAATAAAGGAGCCTTTTTAGGAATGGGAAGTAACCTTGGTGAACCCTTGAGAATTATATTATTACTTGTTTTACCCGTTTTAGTTTTGGCATTTGTTATCCGTTATGTTTATAAAGATAACACATTGGATAATTGGTCGGTTTTTGCATTTTCTAGCATTATTGGTGGTGGTATTTCTAATGTTTTTGATAGAATTGTGAGAAGTTCTGTAACCGATTTTTTGTTTATTGATTTAGGAGGCATCTTTAAAACAGGTATTTTTAATATTGCTGATGTTTTTGTTTCAGCCGGTATTATCATACTTTTTGTAACCAGTTTTAAAATAAGAAAAACCAAGTCTTAGAATTGGTTCAAACGCATAAGTAATCAAGCTGTAATATAGCCTATAAATAAAAAAGGAAGACAGCAAATTTCTTAAGTGACTAATTCAAAAAATTACTTTACAATGAAAATCAATTTATTTTATGAGATCTGGGGTAAAGTTTTTCACTGCCTTCCATATTTTTGATTTGTAAAAGAACACATACAAATATTATTAAAGGTAAACTCCTATAAAATTTTACCTGCTTTTTGAAAATTTTTACGTCTCCTACTCTTTTGCAACATGCTTACAAATTGTGACGGGGTTTGTAATGTTTCTTTTTTAAAAGCTTTATTAAACGTAACCTTGTTGTTAAATCCTACTTCATAGGCTACATCAATAATTTTTAGTTTGAAATTAGAGTTGTTTTCTAAGATTTTTTGAACTTCTTTAATTCTGTAATAATTTATCAACTCAAAAAAACTCATATTAAAATGTTCGTTAATAATTTGTGATGTGTTATGTCTTGAGGTGTTTAATTTTGCAGACAGCAACTCTAAACTCATAGTGCTTTCCTTAAAAATTTTTTCTTCTGTAAATAATTTAAGTAAGTTATGTTTTAGTTCATTTGATAAAGATTCTGTTAAACTAGAGTTTTTATATTTAGAACATAAAAAGCGCTTCTTTAGAAACTGATTTTCTTTTACATAACTAATAGGCTTATTGAAAACCATATAGCTCATATAAAACAGCATTATAGATAACGTGATAGGGTAAAAATGATTGAAAAAGCTTGGCGATTTAATAAACAAGTTAGAGCCATTTAAACTATAAATCACATAACAAACTACATAACTAAAGTAAATTAAAACTATTTTAGTTTCCATACTATTAGGTTTAAGAATTATAGACTTTGTTTTAAAAACTTTGCCATGTATCATGCTTGCTATAATTAAACCATAAACAAAAAGTAAACTCACTTTACAAATAAAGATACCTTGCGTTTGAAGATAAACTAAACTATCAAAATTTAGAAGTGCTTTGTTTATTTTTAAACTATCTAACGGATAAAAAGCAATTACATAAAAAACAAAAAAAACAGCTGGGAATAAATGAAACAATTGATTTTTCTTGTATTTAAAATTATTCGTTCTGCTTTTAAAATAACCATACAATCCCGGACCGTATAACAATGCAAAAAAAGATCCGATGATACTAAAATATGGAAATCTATAAATAAGCCTAGTTGTAAAAATTACATATTCTAGTATTAATATAGCACTAATAAAAGCCAATCCGCTTAAATGCCATGCAGTATAATTAGTATGGTTTCTTGTAAATAAAATTGTTATAGCAACTAAAAAGCCCAATAAACTAATGCTAAGAAATAAAAAGCTAAGAAAACTAATTTTAGGTTTGTATTTGTTTATAAGTGTATTATAAGCTTCATGTTCTTTTATATTACTATAAGCTACATCGTTTAAAATTGAAAAATCTGAGGTGTTTTTTATATATTTTTCTGAGTATATTATAGCATCTTTTGGTTGTTCTAAAAAAGCATTTAGCGTAGCTAATTTTTTAAAAATATCAACAGAATCTTTAGGTTTAAAATGCAAAGCATTTTGATACAAGACAAGCAATTCTAATTGCATCATGCTATTATGTATATGCTTTTCTCTTATTAAGCTATCAATTTGTTTGTATTGTAATGTATTGGTTTTATGTGGCTGGTTGGGTATAAACAACAGCCCAAATATGAGTGGAAATATTTTTATAAAATAGCACATTGTAGGTTAATTAAATATGTAAAAATGGGGCTAAGATTAAATGAATTTGTTATAAATCACATTTAAAATATTGTTTAAAGATATTTAAAAAAAAGTAATTTCCGATAAGGTTTTACCAAAAAAGAATGCTTTGAGTAAAAAAGTACAAACAGATTTTTTATTGTACTTAAGTTTGTTTTAGTATGTAAAGAATCTAATTTAAAATTGTTTAAAACAATAGCATCAAGCATTAAAGTTATTGTCAAAAGACTTTTAATTTTAAGACAGCTACCTCAATAATCAGGCTTTATTTTGCTCGAATTTTTTGTTCCCATTTCCAAGCAGAAAGCAAGGCATCATCTAAAGATAATGTTGTTTTCCAACCTAATTCTTCATTAGCTTTTTTAGTATCTGCAAATGCTGAAATTACATCGCCTTCTCTTCTGTTTACAATTTTATAATGTAATTTTTTTCCTGAAACACGCTCAAAAGCTTCAACAACCTCAAGTACAGAACTGCCTGTTCCTGTTCCTAAATTAAATGTTTCGTAGTTTAATTTATTTTTATTTTTTAATAAACGCTCTAAAGCTACTACATGAGCTTTTGCCAAATCTACAACATGAATATAATCACGAATACATGTTCCATCTGGTGTTGGGTAATCATTACCAAATACCGATAACTGATCACGTAAACCTATACCTGTTTGTGTAATAAATGGTACTAAATTTTGAGGTACTCCTATAGGTAATTCACCTATATGAGCAGTTTCATGAGCTCCAATAGGATTAAAATAACGCAATGCTATGGCTTTCAAATTTGCAGCAACATTACAAGTGTCTTTTATTATCTCTTCACCTATTTGCTTGGTATTGCCATAAGGTGATTCGGCTTTTTTTACTGGTGCATTTTCTGTAATTGGCAACTCGTCTGCTTGCCCATAAACTGTACAAGAGGAACTAAAGATAAAATTTGCTTGTGGCAGTTTTTTTAATTCCTTTAATATATAAACTAAAGTTGCTAAATTATCCTCATAATACAATAAAGGTTCTTGAACACTCTCTCCAACAGCTTTACTTGCTGCAAAATGTATAATACCTTTAATATTATTATGTTTTTTAAAGAACGCTTCAACATGTGCCTTCTCTTTTAAATCTAATTTTTCAAAAATTGGG
>JALRJA010000061.1 GCA_023255235.1 Flaviramulus sp. | reverse complement strand
GGTGTTTTCTTCAAAGAAATTTTCGTGTAATGTATTCAACGCTTTTTTGACATCTCTTTCATTGATTACGGCAGAAATAGATGCAAATAATCCTGCATGTGAAGACCCAACAATTCTAACTGTAGATGTAGAACAATTTTGCTCGTGGTCTGCATGTAAAATTAATAATTTATCTAAAGCATCTACTAATATTTTATTTTGAACATAACAGGCATTTGGTTGTCTAAACATCATTTTCAAGATGTTTTCAACATATCCTAACTCATTATCTCCATAATCAAGTGGTAAACCTTGTTTTTTACGAAGTGTCCAAGCTACTAAAACTGGAAATTTTCCTAAAATTCTAACAACCGATTTATACATATCTTCTTCTGAATTTACATTTACAGAAGATGGGTTGAAAGCTGTTAAAGCACTTGTTAAAGAAGATATTACACCCATTGGGTGTGCTGTTTTTGGAAAGGCGTCTAAAATTTTCTTTACATCTTCATCTACTATAGATTGTGCTTTTATATCTGCATGAAATTTATCGCTTTGCTCTTTTGTAGGCAACTCACCAAAAATTAAGAGGTAAGCTACTTCTAAAAAATCTGCCTTTTCTGCTAACTCTTCAATTGAATAACCTCGGTATCTTAAAATTCCTTTTTCGCCATCTAAAAAAGTAATGGCACTTTCACAAGAACCGGTGTTTTTATAACCCGGATCTATGGTGATAGCGTTAGTAACAGCTCTTAGTTTAGTAATATCTATTGCAACTTCATTTTCGGTTCCTTTAATTATAGGGAACTCGTTTTTCTGTCCGTTAATTTCTATTGTAGCTGTTTTTGACATGTGCTTTTGTGAGTTTGATTTTGCGGAATGCTAAATTACGAAATATCCTTTTATTTTTAAAACTAATACCGCATGAATTAATTGATAAATTTTAATATGAAAATTAACACTAAATAAAAAAGCGATTATTTTAAAAATAACCGCTTTTTTTTAATTTTTATTGTTTTGTACTTAATTTATTTTAAAGGCTTTTTCCTTTGGAAAATAGGCTACTTCACCTAATTCTTCTTCAATTCTAAGTAATTGATTGTATTTTGCCATACGATCACTTCTTGAAGCCGAACCTGTTTTAATTTGTCCGCAGTTTAATGCTACTGCTAAATCGGCTATGGTATTATCTTCGGTTTCTCCAGAGCGGTGTGACATTACTGATGTGTAACCGGCATTTTTAGCCATGTTTACTGCAGCAATAGTTTCGGTTAATGACCCAATTTGGTTTACTTTAATTAAAATAGAATTGGCTATACCATTTTCAATACCTCTTGATAAACGCTCTACATTAGTTACAAACAAATCATCTCCAACCAATTGCACTTTTTTTCCAATTTTATCAGTTAATAGTTTCCATCCTTCCCAATCGTTTTCATCCATACCATCTTCAATAGATATTATAGGGTATTTAGCACATAATTCTGCTAGGTATTCTGCTTGTTGTGCTGATGTTCTTATTTTTCCTGTTTCGCCTTCAAATTTTGTGTAATCGTATTGACCGTTTACGTAAAATTCGGCAGAAGCACAATCTAAAGCAATCATAATTTCTTCTCCAAATTTATAGCCTGCTTTTTCTACGGCTATTTTAATAGAATCAATGGCATCTTCTGTGCCTCCGGCTAAATTAGGTGCAAAACCGCCTTCGTCTCCTACTGCTGTACTTAAATTTCTGTCGTGTAATACTTTTTTTAGATTATGGAAAATTTCTGTACCCATTTGCATGGCTTGGGTAAAGTTTTTTGCTTTAACAGGCATAATCATAAACTCTTGAAAAGCAATAGGTGCATCGCTATGAGACCCACCATTTATTATATTCATCATGGGCACTGGCAATGTATTTGCAGAAACTCCACCTACATACCTATATAATGGTATATTTAACTCTGCTGCTGCTGCTTTAGCAACTGCTAAAGAAACGCCTAATATTGCGTTTGCTCCTAATTTAGATTTGTTTGGCGTACCATCTAAATCTATCATGGTTTTATCAATATGGTTTTGCTCAAATACCGAAACGCCAAGCAATTCTTTTGCAATAATAGTGTTTACATTTTCAACAGCTTTTAAAACACCTTTTCCCATGTATGCTTTTCCGCCATCACGTAACTCAACTGCTTCATGTTCTCCTGTTGAAGCTCCTGAAGGTACAGCAGCTCTACCCAATAGGCCATTTTCGGTTACTACATCTACTTCTACGGTTGGGTTTCCTCTTGAATCGAGAATTTGTCTTGCATGGATATTAATTATAATGCTCATAATTGGTTTATTTTAAAACTTTTAATGTTCAAATTTACGGTTAAATCTTGTTTTGTATTTCATGTTTTTGAAGAAATTAGCTAAATAACTTCTACAACGTTTTAGTAAATACTGCTTGCATGATTATAAGTTGTAATCATGATTTTACTGCATTTTATTTTTTTAAATTGTCTATAAATTGGTCAAATAAATATGACGAGTCGTGCGGTCCTGGGCTTGCCTCTGGATGGTATTGTACTGAGAAGCAGTTTTTGTTTTTCATAGCAATACCTGCCACAGTGTTATCATTTAAATGCACATGGGTTATTTCTAAATCTGGGTGTGCTTCTGTTTCTTCTCTGCTTATTGCAAACCCATGATTTTGGGAGGTTATTTCGCCTTTGCCTGTAATTATATTTTTAACAGGATGGTTAATCCCTCTGTGACCATTATACATTTTGTAAGTTGACACACCATTTGCAAGAGCAATAACTTGATGTCCTAAACAAATACCAAATAGTGGTAAATTTCTTTTAATAATGTCTTTGGCAACTTGTTGTGCATTGGTTAATGGCTCTGGATCTCCTGGTCCGTTTGATAAAAAATAACCATCTGGTTTAAAGGCTTCCAAATCTTCAAATTTGGCATTGTATGGAAATACTTTTATGTAAGCATCTCTTTTAGCGATATTTCTGAGGATATTTTTTTTAATTCCTATGTCTAGAGCGGCTACTTTATAAGTTGCGTTTTCATCACCAAAATAGTAAGGTTCTTTAGTTGACACTTTTGATGCCAACTCTAAGCCTTCCATACTTGGTACTTGGGCTAGTTGTTGTTTTAACCCTTCAATATTATCAACTTGAGTTGAAATTACAGCATTCATAGCGCCATTATCTCTAATGTAGCTTACTAAGGCTCTTGTATCAACATCTGAAATGGCAAAAAGATTATTTTTTTCTAAAAAGTTCTCTAAAGAATCATCTGCAGCATCTCTAGAATATTCATAACTAAAGTTTTTAACAATAAGTCCGGCTATTTTTATTGAATTTGATTCAACTTCATCGTCATTAACACCATAATTTCCTATGTGAGCGTTGGTGGTTACCATTAATTGACCGTAATATGATGGGTCTGTAAAAATTTCTTGATAACCTGTCATTCCGGTATTAAAACAGAGTTCACCAAATGCTGTTCCTTGTTTATTACCAACTGCTTTTCCGTAAAAAATTGTGCCATCTGCCAGAAGAATGATGGCTTTTTGTCTTTTAATATATTTCATTCTTATTATTATGAGATTCTCATTTGTATGAGAAAAGGTTTTACAAAATTGCATAAAAAAAAGGATAAACTAAAATGGTTTATCCTTTATATTTCAAATGCTTATTAACATTTATTCTTCTTCGTTTGATGCTTTAGTTTCGGCAACTGCTGGAGCTACTGCTGCTGCTTTAGAGCCACCTCTTCTACTTCTTCTGGTTGTTTTCTTTTTGGCTTTATCGGCATTGTAAATTTCGTTATAATCTACAAGTTCAATCATGGCCATGTCTGCATTATCTCCCAAACGGTTACCAAGTTTAATAATTCTTGTGTATCCTCCTGGTCTGTCTGCAACTTTAATAGCCACATCTCTAAAGAGTTCTGCAACGGCTTCTTTTTGTCTAAGGCGAGACATTACTATACGTCTGTTGTGGGTAGTGTCTTCTTTAGATTTTGTAATCATTGGCTCTACAAATTGTTTTAAAGCTTTTGCTTTTGCCAAGGTGGTGTTTATGCGCTTGTGTTCTATTAATGAACAAGCCATATTGGCTAACATTGATTTTCTGTGAGCTGTTTTTCTACCTAAATGGTTAATTTTTTTTCCGTGTCTCATGACGTTGTTTTTATCATCTTGCTACCAAACTCGATTGACTCGAGGAGCAAAATATGATTAATTAATCTTTATCTAATTTATATTTACTTAAATCCATTCCAAAATTTAGTCCTTTAACGTTAACAAGTTCTTCTAGTTCTGTTAACGATTTTTTACCAAAGTTTCTAAATTTCATTAAATCGTTTTTATTGAATGAAACTAGGTCACCTAGTGTATCAACTTCTGCTGCTTTTAAACAGTTAAGAGCACGAACTGATAGGTCCATATCAATAAGTTTGGTTTTAAGTAATTGTCTCATGTGAAGTGATTCTTCATCATAAGTTTCTGTTTGTGCTATTTCATCGGCTTCTAATGTGATTCGTTCATCAGAAAACAACATAAAGTGATGAATTAAGGTTTTTGCAGCTTCGGTTAAAGCGTCTTGTGGTGTAATTGACCCGTCTGTAATAATTTCAAAAACCAGTTTTTCATAATCGGTTTTTTGTTCTACACGATAGTTTTCAATACTGTACTTAACGTTTTTAATGGGTGTATAAATAGAATCGGTAAAAATAGTTCCCATTGGTGCTGCAGCCTTTTTGTTTTCTTCAGCCGGTACGTAGCCTCTTCCTTTTTCAATGGTTATTTCTAAGGTTATATTTACTTTAGGATCAAGGTTACAGATTAGTAAATCTGTATTTAAAACTTGAAATCCTGAGATAAATTTTTGAAAATCTCCAGCTGTAATTCGCTCTTGACCAGAGATTGAAATTGAAACGGATTCGTTATCAATATCATCAATTTGTCTTTTAAAGCGAACTTGCTTTAGGTTTAATATAATTTCTGTTACATCTTCTACAACACCAGCAATAGCTGAGAACTCGTGGTCAACACCTTCTATTCTAACTGATGTGATAGCAAATCCTTCTAATGAAGAAAGTAAAACTCTTCGTAATGCATTACCTACTGTTAATCCGTAACCAGGTTCTAGTGGTCTGAATTCGAATTTTCCATCGAATTCGGTAGAATCAATCATGATTACTTTGTCGGGCTTTTGAAAATTAAATACTGCCATATTTGCGATTTGTATCAGGTTATTATTTAGAATATAATTCGACTATGAATTGTTCGTTTATGTTTTCAGGAATTTGAATTCTAGCAGGAACTGAAACATAGGTTCCTTGTTTGGTATCATCATTCCAGGTAATCCATTCATAAACATGACTTGAGTTTGAAAGTGATTTTTCAATAGCTTCAAGCGATTTTGATTTTTCTCTTACTGCAACTATATCTCCTGCTTTTAATGAGTATGAAGGGATATTTACTAATTCGCCATTTACTGTAATGTGTCTGTGAGACACCAACTGCCTAGCGGCACTTCGTGTAGGTGCAATTCCCATTCTGAATACCACATTGTCTAATCTAGATTCACAAAGTTGTAATAATACCTCACCTGTGATGCCTTGAGCTGCTCTAGCACTTTTAAATAGGTTTCTAAATTGACGTTCTAATATACCGTAGGTATATTTTGCTTTTTGCTTTTCTTGTAATTGAATTGCGTATTCAGATTTTTTTCCACGTCTTCTATTGTTTCCGTGTTGACCTGGAGGATAATTTCTTTTTTCAAAAGATTTATCGTCTCCAAAAATAGCTTCGCCAAATTTTCTTGCTATTTTAGTTTTAGGACCAGTATATCTTGCCATTTTGTTTTGTTTTTTTAAGAGTGATTATGAATTAAGGTCTTAATCTTATCCTTCGATAATCAGTGTTATCTCTTTGTTGATACTTGTTAATTAATTTACTGTTTATGATTGTCAATTTACAACTGAAAAATTTCAAATTAATAAATTGTAATTCTAAAAATTATTATACTCTTCTACGTTTTGGAGGACGACATCCATTGTGAGGTAGTGGTGTAACGTCTATAATTTCGGTTACTTCTATACCTGCATTGTGAATAGAACGAATAGCAGATTCTCTACCATTACCTGGTCCTTTTACGTAAACTTTTACTTTTTTAAGCCCTGCTTCTAATGCAACAGCTGCAGCATCTTCGGCAGCTAATTGAGCGGCATAAGGTGTGTTTTTCTTTGAACCTCTAAACCCCATTTTACCAGCTGAAGACCATGCAATAACATCGCCTTTTTTGTTGGTAA
>JALRJA010000038.1 GCA_023255235.1 Flaviramulus sp. | reverse complement strand
GATGCCACTAAAGTAACCTTATCTCGTGTGGGTCTTACTGCTTTAAAAGGAATTATTTTTGCCATATTTTATTTAAACGAGTCATTACTATAAACGTGTAATTATTTGTTTATTTTAAGAATTGTTTAGCAACATTTTCTGCTTTTCTTGTTTCTTGGTAATTATAAAAACCTTCGCCAGATTTCACACCTAATTTGCCGGCATGAACCATATTAACTAATAATGGGCTAGGAGCATATTTGGGGTTTTTAAAACCATCAAACATAACATTTAAAATAGATAAGCAGGTATCTAAACCAATAAAATCGGCTAATTGCAAAGGACCCATAGGGTGAGCCATTCCTAATGTCATAACGGTATCAATCTCTTCTACACCAGCAACGCCATTATAGAGCGTTTCAATAGCTTCATTTATCATGGGCATTAAAATACGATTGGCAACAAAACCAGGGTAATCATTAACTTTAACAGGTATTTTGCCTAATGTTTTTGAAATAGCTATAACAGCTTCTGTAACCACATCACTGGTGTTATAACCCGGAATAATTTCAACAAGTTTCATAAGTGGCACAGGATTCATAAAATGCATGCCAATAACCGTTTCTGGTCTGGTTGTTACAGCGGCAATTTGTGTTATTGAAATAGAAGATGTATTGGTTGCTAAAATAGTGTCTTTAGAGCAAAAGGTATCTAATTGTTTAAAAATATTGAGCTTTAAATTGAGGTTTTCTGTAGCGGCTTCAACTACTAAGTTGGCACATTCAACAGCTTCTTTTATTTCTGTATAAGTAGTAATATTAGTTAGGGTTTGAGTCTTTTTTTCTTCAGTAATGGTGTTTTTAGCCACCATTCTATCTAAATTTTTAGCTATGGTTTCTAACCCACGTTTAAGAGACTCTTGGTTATTATCAATAAGCCTAACCTTAAATTTGTTTTGTGCAAAAGTGTGTGCAATACCGTTTCCCATAGTTCCGGCTCCTATAACTGCAATATGTTTCATTTAGCAATTGTTTTGTTATTATGAATTCACAACTATTTTTTTAAATAGTTAATTGGGTTTTGATGTATTACTAACTTAAAAACTGTTTATTATTTGTGTTGCTACACGCAATGCTTCGGTACCGTCATGCAAGGTTACAATGGGTGTTGTATTGGTGTTTATGGCATCAGCAAAGGTTTCTAATTCGTCTAAAATAGAATTAGTATCATGTACCTTTGGATTATCAAAATAAATTTGTTTTTTTAATCCTTCGGCATTTTGTAAAATCATATCAAAATCGCCTGGGTTTTCGGGTGCATCTTTCATTTTAACCACTTCACATTTTTTGGCTAAAAAATCAACCGATATATAAGCATCTTTTTGAAAAAAACGGGCTTTACGCATTTTTTTAAGTGATATTCTACTTGCAGTTAGGTTTGCTACACAGCCGTTTTCAAACTCTAGCCTTGCGTTAGCAATATCTGGCGTATCGCTAATAACCGCAACACCACTTGCCGAAATAGTTTTTATTTTAGATTTTACAACACTTAAAATAATATCAATATCATGAATCATTAAATCTAAAACTACAGGAACATCTGTACCTCTCGGATTAAATTCTGCCAATCTATGTGTTTCAATAAACATAGGCGATTTAATCTCGTTTTTTACAGCTAAATAGGCAGGGTTAAAGCGTTCTACATGCCCAACTTGCCCGCGTAAATTATTGTCTGCCAAAAGGGTTCTAATGTGTTCTGCTTCTTCAACAGTGTTTGTAATTGGTTTTTCAATAAAAATATGTTTGCCTTTTGAAATGGCTTTTTTTGCACAATCATAATGCGAAAGTGTTGGTGTAACAATATCAACCATATCAACAGCATCTATGAGTGAATCTATTGAATTGAAAAATTTGTATCCAAATTCGGCTTCAACGCTTCTACCATTTTCTTCGTTGGCATCATAAAAACCAACTAATTGATATTTTTTAGATTGATTAAGAAGTTTTAAATGAATTTTTCCTAAATGACCAGCACCAAGTACACCTGTTTTAAGCATAATGTTTATATTTTCAGCAAAAATAAATAATTAGAATGCCAATTTAAGGATTTACCACTAATTTTTAGCTTTAAATAGCTAACAAATAAATTCTAAATATTAAAATGTTTAGTTAATTTTAGCATCGCAAAAACCTCCAATATTGAAAGACACTTTTAAGCATAAAGGATTAAGACAACAGCTAGTTAACATTATAAAAAACAAAGGCATAACAAATGAAAAGGTTTTAAGTGCCATTGGAAGCATCCCAAGACACCTGTTTATGGATTCGGGTTTTTTAGACCATGCTTATCAAGATAAAGCCTTTCCTATAGCTGCAGACCAAACTATTTCACAACCTTATACAGTGGCTTTTCAAACAGCCTTATTAGAACTAAAACCAGACGACAAAGTTTTAGAAATTGGAACAGGTAGTGGTTACCAAACAGCTGTTTTATGTGAATTAGGAGCAAAAGTTTACAGTATTGAACGCCAACAAGAACTCTTTAAAAAAACAAGTCAGTTTTTGCCAAAATTAGGATATAGAGCTAAAAAACTAATTTTTGGAGATGGCTATAAAGGATTGCCAGACGAAGCTCCGTTTGATAGTATTATTGTTACTGCCGGAGCACCTTTTGTACCAAAACCATTACTTAGCCAACTAAAAATAGGTGGTAGGCTTGTAATTCCTGTGGGTGATGATGTGCAAGTTATGACTCTTTTTATACGAAATGGCACTAAAGAATTTGAGAAACATGACTGTGGTGAGTTTCGGTTTGTGCCTTTAATAGAAGATAAAAATTGACCCTTTAAGCTATCCTTCAGATGGGGTTTTTAATACAGAAAGCTTTTGAGTTGAGCAATAGTCTTTTCTAATAATAGAATTTTGGTTTTAATCAAAAGGTAATAAATCTGGTTCTAAAAATTTTATTTTTGCCTTTTTTGAGTTGTAAATGTCAAATGCGTAATGGCAAGATAGTAATTCTTTAAAATGATATTTCAATCTTGGGAATTCAATTATAAATTTCTCAAAGTTTTTAGAATCTGATTTAAGGATGAAATGATAAACCGTTTTGATAGCGGCTAAAGTTAATGTTTTGTT
>JALRJA010000332.1 GCA_023255235.1 Flaviramulus sp. | reverse complement strand
GTAACAGACATTAGCGTTTACGCAGACGAAGACGACTACAAAAGCATTTATGTAGAGCACGATACTACGTGGAACATTTACACAGTTAAAAAAAATATGAACAAAATAGTCTTTACATTCCTATTGTTATTGCTATGCTTTGGCTTAAACGCCCAAAGAAAGCTTAAAGGAAATGAATTACCCAATAAATCCTTAAACCTACAAGACAGTATATTAAGTACAGATGTAAAAAAAAGCAAAGGAGTAAAAAACCCAGATGCCAAAATAGAAGACTACCTTATTATTTCACATAAAAACGACACCACGTTTGTAGATACTACCTTAACCATTCAAAAAGAATACAAATTTAATTACTTAAGAAAAGATAATTTTGGACTTATTCCATTCTCAAACCTAGGGCAAACCTACAATAGCTTAACATACAACGTTATCAATACCAATTTAATGCCCAATTTTGGAGCTAGAGCAAGGCATTTTAACTACATGGAAATTGAAGATATTAACTACTACCGTGTACCAACACCATTAACCGAACTTTTTTTTAAAACAGCCTTTGAGCAAGGTCAACTTGCCGATTCTTTTTTTACAGTAAACACCACACCACAATTTAATTTTTCAATAGCTTACAAAGGCTTACGTTCTTTAGGAAAATACCAACACATATTAACAAGCACAGGAAATTTTAGATTTACAACAAATTATAAAACAAAAAACAACCGATATAACATAAGAGGGCATATAGTAACTCAAGATTTATTAAACCAAGAAAATGGAGGACTAAGAGAAGAAAGTATTGCAAATTTTGAAAGTGGCGACCCAGAATTTACAGACCGCTCAATTTTAGAAGTTAACTTTGAAAACGCCGAAAGTATTTTAAAAGGAAAACGATTTCATTTAGAACACAACTACAAAATACTAAGAGAAAAAGACTCTATATCAAAAAATAAACTAAGCATAGGTCATATAATATCTTTTGAAGACAAATACTTTGAATACAACCAAGCCACCGCCACAACAAACATTTTTGGCAGTGCATTTAAAACAGCAAATTTAAAAGACAGAGCAACCCTTGAAAACGTTTACAACCAACTACAATTAAACTACAGCAATAATATTTTAGGGCAATTACAATTCAATATCAGCAACAATAATTACAACTATGGTTACAACAAATTAGTTTCACTAAACCAAAACACCATAATAAACAGATTAAAAGGCTCTATTTTTTCAATAGGAGGCAACTATTTCAAACAATACAAAGCCTTCACATTACAAGGCGAAGCAGGATTAAATATATCAGGAAACTTTGACGGCAATTTCATAAAAGCACAAGCCTCCTTTAAACTAAAAGAAGACATACAAGCAATAGCAACCATAAACCACAGCTCACAAGTGCCAAATTACAACACACTATTATATCAAAGCGATTATTTAAACTACAATTGGCAAAACAGCTTCACAAACACAAAAACCCAGCAATTAGCATTACAATTACAATACAAAAAACTAGCCAACATAACCATAGACTTTAACACAATAAACGATTACGTTTATTTTAAAACAGACCAAGCCAATAGCACAGCACAAAACCCAAACCCAATAAAACCCTTTCAAAACAACAATTCTATAACCTATTTAAGGCTAAAACTAGAAAACGAAATAAAACTAGGAAAGTTTGCACTAAACAATACCGTATTATATCAAAACGTACAAGACAATAATAACGTTTTCAACGTACCAGAACTCACAACCAGAAACACACTATATTTCTCAAGCCACCTGTTTAAAAAAGCCATGTATTTACAAACAGGACTAACCCTAAACTACTTCACCAAATACTACATGAATGCCTACAACCCCATTTTGGCAGAATTCTATGTACAAAACCAAAACCAATACGGCAATTTCCCTCTATTAGACTACTTTATAAACGCAAAAATAAGGCAAACCCGCATATATTTAAAAGCCGAACATTTTAACTCACCCTTCACAGGATACAACTATTACGCAGCACCAACCTATCCCTACCGCGACTTCATTGTACGCTTTGGCGTAGTTTGGAACTTCTTTCTATAATTCTTTTCAGGGCGTTCCCTTTTTTGTACCAAAAAAGGTCGGGCTATACATTATATCTTTTTCTCGTACCTCAAAAAAGGATGCCATTCCTATCCCTAACGCAGCCATTACGCCACACCCAACCAAATTAATACATCCAAAAAAGAAAAAAAAGACACGCAACAAAAACAGCACAAAACAGCAATTATTTTTATATGGTGTTAGCTACAGTTATTTAATCGTTATACTTTCTAATTTTTCCTTCAATTTTAATTTTTGAAAAATCATAATATTCTAAATTGTATTTTGAAATTAATAGATTTCCACCAACATATTCCAAATCACCCAAATCAGTTACATTAGAAAATCTCAAGCTCAAATTTTTGCCAACATATTTTAATGTTCCTAAAGAGGTTAGAGAATTGCCTCTAATTGAAACAGCTCCATTAACTTTTTCTAGTGGTGACAATGTTTTTATTTTAAAATTATCATTATTAATAAACTCATTGAAATCACTAAACCATAAATCACCACCAACTCTTTTTAATTTCCCTAAATCTTCAATTTTAGTATATGATAAGCCTAAATCTCCTCTTATTGATTCAATATTCCCAAGTGTTTTTATTTCGTGACCATTGTTTTTATATTCTTGGTCTCCTCTAATTATTAATGAACCTGGAATTCTTTTAAAAGCTACATACACTTTTGGGTTTGAATGTTCATTTAACTCTAATATAAAAGGTAAATTGTTTAATGATTTTAATGAGAGTAAGTAATTTACATCATTAACTCTATAAGATGTTAAGTCATAAATATAGTCAAGCACTAATTCAATTTGTTCTTCTTGTTTCAAGTCGAATGGTAATTCAATTTTTATTGCCTGTTTGAAGTTATTGTCTTTTTTAAATTCATAGTCACTATAAGTAACACCAATTGAAACCATTTTTTTAAATGGAATTCCGTTGCGGTCAATATATTTATATATAGTATCTTTTGTCAAGTTATTAG